>RFKJ01000200.1 GCA_003694325.1 Deltaproteobacteria bacterium | reverse complement strand
GCTGTGGGTGGCGCGGGGCCCGGTGGAGGGGGCCCGGGTGGTCGAGGTCGGACCGGTGCGGGGCGATGAAGCCGCGGAGCTGGCTCGCTGGTGCGGGGTGCCGCCGGGCGGAGGGCTGCAGTCGGCCATGCGGCGCTCGGCGGGGATCATCGGGCGACTGGTCGGCGCGCTGACCCTGTCCACCCCCCAGTTGGACACCCTGCAACCGGAGGCCGCCCGGCTCCTCGACGTGTTGTCGGGGCTGCCCGACGGGGTGCCGGGGGTGTGGGTGGACGCGCTCCCGGAAGCGTTGCGCGCCCCGCTGCCCCAACTCCAGGCGGCGGGCTTCGTCCGCCGGGAGCCGGGCGGCGATTGCTTCGTCGCTCGGCCCCAGCCCCGGTTCCCCGACGACGCAGAGCTGCGGGCGACGTGTGCCGCCACGCTGGAACGGGTCGGGGATCGGCTGCCGCCCCTGTGGCGCGCCGTGTGCGCGCTGCGGCTGGGGTTGGAGCCCCCCGACATCGAACCCGCCCGGCTCGACGTCGACGCCGCCGATGTCGACGACCTGCCGCTCCTGCGCGAGCTGCTCGTCGCCCGGGCGGGGCAGGGAGACCCCCGGGCGCGGCGCGCCCTGATCGACCTGCACCTGCGCAACGGGGACAACGAGGCGGCCCTCGCCCTGATCGACGCGGCCCGGGAGCCGGACCGGCACGACCTCGCCGCGCGGGTCACCGTGCTCCGGCGCCGGTTCCAGTCGGAGGAGGCGTGGTCGTTGGTCACCCGCCTCGTCGCCCAGCCGGACGCACCCTACCGGGCCTGGGTCGAGCTGGGCCTGCTGGCCGACGAGCGGGGCGAGCTCGAGCGGGTGGAGGAGGCGATCGCCCACCTGGGTCGGCTCGGGCCCCGGCACGAGGAGCGCCGGCGCTACCTCGAGGTCAAGGCGGCCCGGCTCCGGATCGCCCGGGGAGAGTCCGCCGACAACCTCGACCCGCTGTTGGCCTGGGGGCTGGAGTCGGCGACCGACCAGGGGCTCCTCAGCCAGCTCGCCACCCTGGCCTGTGACGGCGGACGGCTGGGCGTCGGGCTGCGGCTGTTCTCCAAGGCCATCGCCATCGCCGACGCCGAGGGGCGGGTGCTGCACGCCGCCGGCATCCGGATGAAGCGGGCGCTGAAGCTGGAGTCGGTGGGGCGGGTGGCCGAGGCGAGGCGGGGGTTGCAGGACGCCCTGCTGGTCGCCGAGCGGGCCCACAACGACGCGGTCCACATCCAGGTGCTCTACAACCTCGCCCGGCTGGAGCTGCGGGCCGGCCGCCTGCCGGCGGCAGAGGCGCACATGCAGGCCTTCGATGCCCTGACGGCCGGGTCCGACGTCGCCGAGATCGTCGTCCGCGGGGCGCTCAACCGGGCGTGGCTGTCGTTGCTGCGGGGCGAGCCGAGCGAGGCGCTGGCGTGCTTCGAGGGGCTGCCGTCGGAGGGCATCAGCCGCGACGCCGCCGTCCAGCTCCTGCACCTGTCGGCGTGGGCGTCGCTGGAACTGGGGCGCCCGCACGAGGTGCTGCGGATCCTCGACGAGGCCGGCGATCTTCCGGGGGACCCGGCCTTTGCGCCCATCGCCACCGCGCTGCGCGGCCGGGCACACCTCGCCATCGGGCGCCAGGCGCTGGATGCCGCCCGCCGCCAGCTTCCGGAGACCATCGAGGCCGGCTCCGAGCCGGTGGTGGGCGAGGTGCTGCTGGCCTGGGGAGGGGAGGACGCCGACCCGGCGGCCTTCCCGGCCCGGCGGGAGGCCCTGGGGCTCGCCGCCCGGTTCCTCCGGGGACCGTTGGCGGGGCGGGCCGCCCGGTTGCGGGAGCGGACGCTGGACGGGCCGGGGGCGGCCCTGGGGGAGGTGGTGGCCCTCACCGAGGCGATGCACGATCCCCAGGCGTTCCCCGAAGCGCTGGCACGGCTGGTCAAGCAGTCGCTGGGGGCCCACCGGGTGCTCATCATGCTGCGCCTGCCGGGGCTGGGGAACCAGCTCGGCTACACGGAGCTGTCCGGTGAACAGGCCGCCGGCATCGGGCGCGAGGTGCTGGAGCGGATCCAGCGGGCCGACGACGTGTGGCTGTCGGGCGACGCCTTCGCCGACCCCGAACTGCGACAGAGCAGCCAGACGGTCCAGACCTTCGAGCTGAAGAGCCTGCTGGCGGTGGCGATCCCGCGAGGCACCGAGGCGGTCGGCGCCCTCTACGTCGACGACATGTACCGGGCCAACCGGTTCGACGAACAGGACGTCGCGCTGTTGCAGCGCCTGGCTCGTGCCGTGGGCGGCATGATCCCGCTGATGCGCCGGGACCACGGCGCCGAGGGCGAGGAGCCTGCCGAGGTCCTGGGGGTCCGGCTGGCCAGCGCCCGCGAGGCGGCGGAACTGCAGGCGGCCATCGACATGGTCCGCGGCCTGCCGGAGAGCAACCTGCTGATCACCGGCCCGACGGGCTCGGGCAAGAGCGTCCTGGCGCGTCGACTGGCCACCGAGGTGCTGGGCCTCACCGGTGTCGAGGTGGTCGTGCTGCGGAGCGGCGACCCCCAGATGCTGGTCACCCAGTTGTTCGGTTCGCGGCGGGGCGAGTTCACCGGGGCGATGGACCGGATGGGGGCCATCGAGCGCTGCCGTCGGGAACGCAAGGCCCTGTTCCTGGACGAGATCCAGAACCTCGACGAGACCGGCCAGCAGATCCTGCTGCCGCTGCTCGACCTGCCGCGGAGCTTCGGGGGCCTGACCGGGACGGCCCACCGGCTGGAGTTTCCGCTGCACGTGCTGCTGGGGACCAACCACGACGTGTCGGGGGACCGCGCCTTCGAGGTGTTCCGCAGCGACCTGTGGTTCCGGATGAGCCGGGCCCACGTGCACCTGCCGCCGCTGGCCGACCGGGGGGCGGAGGTGGTCTACCGCTACCTCGCCGAGATGCTCGACCGGCGCCAGCTCCCGCCGCCCGAGCGGGTGTTCGAGACCTCGGCCCTCTACCGGGTGACCCACGCCCCTTGGCCTGGCAACCTGCGCGAGCTGGACGCCTTTGCCGAGCGGGTCGCCCACGCCTGGCGCGCCCGTCCCGAACCCATCGGCGTCCACGAGCTCCGTCGCCTGCGGCCGGGGTCCAGCCTCGACGATGGGGGCGCCGAGGACAACGGGGGGGACCGGGGCGCCAGCCTGGGCGATGCCATGGTGCAGCACGTCATGGGGGTCCTGCGGCGGCATCGCTGGGTCCAGAAGGCCGCCGCCCGGGAGCTGGGGATGACCCCCCCCACCCTCAACAAGTTCCTGAAGCGCAACGGGCTGCTCGACGAGGTGCGGCGGCGCCGCCGGATGGCGAGCTGACCGGGGACCCGGGCGCGGAGGGCGGGCCGGCGGCCGGCCCGGTCGCGGGGAGGCCAGCGCGGGG
>RFKJ01000199.1 GCA_003694325.1 Deltaproteobacteria bacterium | reverse complement strand
CTACGAAAACCCCCAGAACGTCGGCAGCCTCGACAAGTCCGACCCCAACGTGGGCACCGGCCTCGTCGGCGCCCCTGCCTGCGGCGACGTCATGAAGCTGCAGCTTCGCATCAACGAGGACGGCATCATCGAGGACGCCAAGTTCAAGACCTTCGGCTGCGGCTCGGCCATCGCCAGCAGCTCCCTGGTGACCACCATGGTCAAGGGGCGCAGCATCGAGGAGGCCGAGAAGATCCGCAACAGCGAGATCGCCGCCGAGCTGGCGCTGCCGCCGGTGAAGATCCACTGCTCGGTCCTCGCCGAGGACGCCATCAAGGCCGCGATCGCCGACTACCGCAAGAAGAAGCAGGGCTGAGCGGGGTCGCGCAGCGGCCACGCCCGCCTCGACCCGATAGAACCCCGCCCCCCACAGGAGAGGCACACCATGGCCGTGACCATGACCGATGCCGCCATGAAGCGCATCCAGTCGGTCCGCAAGCGCCGCCAGACCCCCGACGCAGTGCTTCGGGTCGGGGTCCGGGGCGGGGGCTGCTCCGGCCTGGAGTATTTCCTGGACCTCGTGCCCGAGCCCCAGCCCAAGGACAAGGTGTTCCGGTTCAAGACCGACGACGGCGAGGAGATCGTCCTGGCCGTGGACCGCAAGTCCTACCTGTTCATCAACGGTTCCGAGCTGGACTTCAAGAAGGGCATGATGCACAGCGGGTTCGAGTTCCACAACCCGCTGGCGTCCCGCTCCTGCTCCTGCGGGGACTCGTTCACGATGTGACCCCGGAGCCGTCGGGCACCTGGGCCGCGAATCGCCGGGTGCCCGCCGTGTTCCGTCGTCCCTCCCCCCGAGGTGATCCGGTGATCTGCTGGCGCTGCCACGAGAAGGTGGGCGGACCCGTGTGTGCCGGCTGCGACGCCATCCAGCCCCCGCCGGCCGATCCCGACCACTTCGCCGTGCTCGGCCTGCCCCGCCGCTGGCACCTCGACGCCGGCGAGATCGACCGGGCCTGGCGGGCCCGCAGCCGCCTGGTCCACCCCGATCGGTTCGCCGGGCGCAGCGCAGTGGAACGGCGGATGAGCCTGCAGTGGACCGCCGCCATCAACGGCGCCCGGCGCGCGCTGCGGGACCCCATCCGCCGCGGCTGGTACATCGTCACCGGCGAGGCCCGTCCACGCGAGGACGGGCGGATCGCGTTGGACCCCGACTTCCTCGAGCAGATCTTCGAGCTGCAGGTGGAGGCCCAGGCCGATCCCGACGCGGTGACCGAGCGCGCCCGGGCCATGTACGACCAGGTCATGGCCGACCTCGACGCACGGTTCACCGAGTGGGAGGCCGGCGGCCCCCTGGACGGCCCGGCCATCGAAGAGCTGCTGGCCCGCAGCCGATACCTCGACAACCTCGTCAACCACGCAGGAACGCAGCCATGAGCAAGAACATCGGCATCGATCTCGGCACCACCCACTCCCTGGTGGCCGCGGTCATCGACGGCAAGGCCCGCGTCCTGCTGGACGAGCACGGGGAGGCCCTGATGCCCAGCGCTGTCCGCATCGAGGGCGAGACCCAGGACCAGGCCGCCTTCGCCGTCGGCCACGCCGCGCTGCGCCGGGCCCACCTCGACAACGGCGTGACCTTTACCAGCTTCAAGCGGTTCATGGGCCGCTCACCGGCCGAGGTCGCCGACGAGGCCCGGGCCTTCGGCTACACCCTGGTCAACACCGACGACCGGGTGATCCGGTTCCGCCACGGCGAGCTGGAGTTCACCCCGGTGGAACTGTCGGCCATGGTGCTCCGCGAACTGTGGCAGCAGGCCGGCGAGGTCCTGCTGTCCCGCCCCGGCGGGGTGGTGATCACCGTGCCGGCCTACTTCGATGACGCCCAGCGGCAGGCCACCCGCGACGCCGCCCGCCTGGCCGGCATGGACGTGCTGCGGCTGCTCAACGAACCGACCGCCGCGGCGATCGCCTACGGCCTGCAGGAGGGCAGCGACGGGGAGACCGTCGTGGTCTACGACCTCGGCGGGGGGACCTTCGACGTGTCGGTGCTGGAGCTGAACGAGGGCGTGTTCCAGGTCCTCTCCACCGCCGGAGACACCCACCTGGGGGGCGACGACTTCGACCAGGCCCTGGCCCGGGTCGCCCAGCAGTCCCTCGGGCTCACCGACCTCAACGGCATCGAGTGGCGCCAGCTCGTGCGGGCGGCCGAGCAGACCAAGCGGGCCCTCACCGACGCCGACGAGGCCGTCCTCGAGGTCGAGCTGCGCGGGACCCGGCACCAGGTGCCGGTCAGCCGCGAGCAGTTCGAAGCCCTCATCACCCCCATCGTCGAGCGTACCGCCGACAGCATCCGCCGGGCCCTGTCCGACGCCGAGCTGACACCGGCCGACGTCGACGAGATCGTGCTGGTCGGCGGCTCGACCCGGGTTCCCCTGGTTCGGCGCTACGTCCAGGAGCTGTTCGACGGAAAGGCCCCCCACGTGGACATCGATCCCGACCAGGTCGTGGCCATCGGCGCCGCCATGCAGGCCGACATCCTCTCGGGGGCCAGCAAGCTCACCGACGACCTGCTGCTGCTCGACATCCTTCCGCTGTCCCTGGGCATCGAGACCATGGGCGGCGTCGTCGAGCGGATCATCCCCCGCGTCTCGACCATCCCGGCCACCGCCTCGCAGACATTCACCACCCACGTCGACGGCCAGACCGCAGTCGACATCCACGTCGTCCAGGGTGAGCGGGAGATGGTCAAGGACAACCGGTCGCTGGGGCGGTTCCGGCTGACCGGGATCCCGCCCATGCCCGCCGGGATCCCCCGGATCAAGGTGGAGTTCACCGTCGACGCCGACGGGATCCTGTCGGTGAGCGCCACCGAGAAGAACTCCGGCGTCCAGGCCGCCATCAAGGTGGAGCCGTCCTACGGGCTCACCGACGACGAGATCGAGCAGATGCTCGAGGACGCCATCGACAACGCCGAGGAGGACTTCGACGAGCGGCTGCTCATCGAGGCCCGGGTGGAGGCCGAGGGCGTGGTCCGTGCGCTGGAGAACGCGCTGCGCGAGGACGCCGCCCTGCTCCAGGGTGACGAGGGCGAGGTCCTCGCCGCCACCATCGCCGAGTTGAAGGCCGCCATGGAGGGCACCGATCGGCAGCGGATCAGCGCCCTGACCAAGAAGCTCGACGAGCAGAGCGCCCCCTTCGCCCAGCGCCGCATCGAGCGCGACCTGCAGGTCGCCCTGGCCGGGCG
>RFKJ01000198.1 GCA_003694325.1 Deltaproteobacteria bacterium | reverse complement strand
TCGTCCGGCTCGGCATCGTCCGGCTCGGCCTCGTCCGGCTGGGCAGCGTCCGGCTCGGCAGCGTCATCGTCCGGCTCGGCGGCTTCGGGCATCGGGCCCCGCGCCTGCGCGCCCTCCCCGGCGCCCGGTCGGGGATCGGGTCGGCAGGCCGTCGCCAGGATGAACGACAACAGGCCGCCGGAGAAGGCGAGGGCGACGAACAGTGTTCGGCTGGACATGGTGGGTTCCTCGGGTGCAGGCACAGGGCGGCCCCGGCGACTGGCGTCGCATCTCCAGGGGGCCGAGTGGGAGAGGGCCTCCCCGGGCCGTGGGCTGGGGGACGAGCGGCGTGCCTCCACCGCTCGGGATCCCTCGACCACGCCGGCGGGCGGCGGTTTGCAAGGAGCTTGTGAGCCGTGCGCCGGGCCCGGTCGGGCGCGAGGCGCGCCGTGCTCCCCGCGCGCTCCGCCGCTATGCTCTGGCGCCGTGGCCGGACGCTCCCCCGCAGATCAGCTCGGTACGCTGGGCATCACCGCCGTCTACACCGCGCAGGTCGCCCGCTGGGGTGGGCTGCGGGGGGCGGAGCTGTTCGACCTGCCCGCCGGCCGGGTCGTGTTCTGGATGACCAACCTCGTCACCGAGATGGCCCGCCTGCTGGTCCCGCGGGCCGCGCCGCTGGCGGTCTCGATCCTCCATCGGCAGGCCTGCATCGACGAGGTCCTGCGGCGGGCCGGGGTCCGGCGGCTGCTGGAGCTGGCCTGCGGGCTGTCGCGCCGGGGGATCGCCTTCACCGATGGGGACGCGGGCGGCGGGCCGGGCCTCGAGGCGGTCCTGGTGGACCTGCCGGCGATGATCGCGTTCCGCGAGGAGCTGCTCTCCCGGACCGAGGCCGGCCGGGCCGTGCTGTCCCGCCCCCGGTTGCGGGTCGTCGCTGCGGACGTCGTGGACGCCGACCTCGACGCCATCGCGCCGGCCGGTCCCGACCTCGCCGTGGTGGCCGAGGGGCTGTGCATGTACCTGGACGCGGTGCAGCAGCGAAACCTGTGGCGCCGGGTGGCCGACCTGCTGCGCGCCCGTGGCGGTGGCGTGTTCGTGTTCGACCTCGTGCCGGGACCGGAGCAGCCGGCGCCGGGCCGCGTGGGCCGGTTCCTGGGCTGGTTGATGTCCCGGTTCACCGGGGGGCAGGGCATGGTCCACGACGACCGGGACCGACGACGGATCCTCGCCGAGCTGGTCGAGGCCGGCTTCGACGAGGTCGAGTGCCGGGAGCCGGCGGAGGTGGCCGCGGCGTGGTCCCTGCCGCGGCCCGAGGCCCGCAGCCAGCAGCTCGTGTTCATCGCCGGGGTCCGGCCGGGGGCCGGCGGAGGCGTCAAACGATCGTGAGCCCGCGCGGGCGGGGTCGATTTGCCGCTATTGTTCGTCCCTTCGCATCGCACCAGCCGGAGGCGCCGTGGCCCTGCCCACCGCCCGAGTCATCGCCCTCACCCCCTGTGGACGTCCCGACGCCCGCCTCGTGCGCGCCGCGCTCCACGCGGGCTTCCCGGCGTTGCTCGACCTGGGGGCCGACCCGTCGGCGGCCCGGGCCGCACTGGCCGAACTGCGGGAGCTGCGGGGGGTGGGGGTCCGCATCGGGCAGGCGCCCATGTCGCCGGAGGACCTCCCGGAGGGAGTCGACCTGGTCCTGCTCCCGGCGGGGGCGGATCCCGCTCCCTGGGCTCCCCGGACCGTCCTGGTCGAAGTCACCGATGTCGACCAGGCGCGGGCCGCGGTGGCGGCGGGCGCCGATGGGCTCGTGGCCACCGGCTGGGAGAGCGGGGGGGTGGTCGGCGAGGAGACCTCCTTCGTCCTGCTCCAGCACCTGCTGGCCGAGGTGTCCGTTCCCATCTGGGTGCGCGGCGGCCTGGGTCCCCACGCGGCGGCGGCCTGCGTCGCCGGCGGGGCGGCGGGCGTGGTGGTCGATGACCCGCTGCTCCTGACCCGGGAGTGCCGGGCGCCGGGCGTGCTCCGCGACGCGCTTCCGTCCATGGACGGAACCGAGACCGAGGTCGAGGACGGCGTCCGGCTGTGGCGCCCCCGCGGGCGACCCTCGGCCGATCCCCTGCCGCTGGGGGCCGGTTCGGCCTTCGCCGCCAGCCTGGCCCGCGAACACCGGACCGTCGGGGGGGTCCTGACCGCCTACACCACCACCATCGACGAGGACCGTCGCCTCGCCCGGCGGCTGCGGCCGCTGGCCCCGGACAACGCCCTCGCCCGTCGGTGGGGCCTGCGCTACCCCATCGCCCAGGGCCCGATGACCCGGGTCAGCGATCGGGCGGCCTTCGCCGAGGCGGTGTGCGACGCCGGCGGGCTGGCCTTCCTGGCCCTGTCCCTGATGCGGGGGGAGGCCGCGCGCTCGCTGTTGGAGGACACGGCGCAGCGGCTGGCCGGTCGGACCTGGGGGGTCGGTATCCTGGGCTTCGCCCCGCCGGAGCTGCGTCGCGAGCAGCTTGCCCTGCTCGCCGAGGTCCGCCCCCCGGTGGTGCTCATCGCCGGGGGACGCCCCTCCCAGGCCCGCGCCCTCGAGGAACAGGGCATCGAGACCTGGCTGCACGTCCCCTCGCCGGGCCTGCTGTCGATGTACCTCGCCGAGGGGGCGCGGCGGTTCGTGTTCGAGGGGCGGGAGAGCGGCGGGCACGTCGGGCCCCGGGGCAGCCTCGCCCTGTGGGAGGCGCAGGTCGAGCAACTCCTGCGCTTCGACGCGGTGGAGGAGGTGTCGGTCCTGTTCGCCGGCGGCGTCCACGACGGCCGGTCGGCTGCGATGGTCGCCACGCTGGCCGCACCCCTGGTTGCCCGGGGGGCCCGGGTCGGCGTGCTGATGGGGACCGCCTACCTGTTCACTCGGGAAGCGGTGGAGACCGGGGCCATCCTCCCGGGGTTCCAGGAGCAGGCGCGGCGGTGCAACCGCACCACCGTCCTCCAGACCGCGCCGGGCCACGCCACCCGCTGCGTGGACTCTCCCTATGTCCGGGCCTTCGAGGCCGAGCGCCGGCGCCTGCTGGCCGAGGGCCGGGATCCGCAGGAGGTCTGGGCGGCGCTGGAGACCCTGAACCTGGGGCGGCTGCGCATCGCCGCCAAGGGTCTGGTGCGCCGGGGGGACGCCATCGTCCCGGTCGATCCGGACACCCAGGTGCGCGATGGGCTGTTCATGGTGGGGCAGGTGGCGGCGCTGCACGACGAGCTGACCACCATCGCGGCCCTGCACGCCGACGTCTCCGAGGGCTCGGTGCGGGCGCTGCGGGCCGACGACCTGCCCGAGCCGGCGGTCGTCGCGGCGCCCCGTCGGCCCCGGCCGGTGGACGTGGCCATCGTGGGCATGGCCTGCATCTACCCCGACGCCCCGGACCTGGATGCGTTCTGGGCCCACGTCCTCGATGGGGTCGACGCCATCCGGGACGTCCCCGAGGAGCGGTGGAGTCCCCGCATCTTCTGGGACCCGGAGTCCCGGGGAGCCGAGGGCGGCCAGACCTATGCCCGGACCGGGGGCTGGCTGCCGGCGATCCGCTTCGACCCGCTGGCCTACGGGATCCCTCCCCGCTCCCTGGTTTCCATCGAGCCGGTGCAGCTCCTCGCCCTGGAGGTGGCCCGGCGGGCCCTGGCCGACGCCGGCTACGACGAGCGCAGCTTCGACCGTGACCGCACCGCGGTCATCTTCGGCGCCGAGGCGGGCACCGAGCTGGCGGGGGCCTACGGGTTCCGAACGCTGTACCGCCAGTACGTCGGGCCGCTGCCACCGGAGCTGGACGCCGTCCTGCCGACCTTCACCGAGGACACCTTCCCCGGCGTTCTGGCCAACGTCATCGCCGGCCGGATCGC
>RFKJ01000197.1 GCA_003694325.1 Deltaproteobacteria bacterium | reverse complement strand
TCGTCTCTCGCCTTCGCCTCTCCCCCCCCGGCTCCCCGCCATGTTCCAGTCCGTCTTCGGCGCCCTCTCGGCCGACCTGGCCATCGACCTGGGAACCTCCCACACCCGCATCTACGTGCAGGGCCGCGGCATCGAGTGCTGCCAGGCCACCGCCGTGGCGATGCACCGGCGCCGACGGGGGCAGCGCCACGTCATCGCCGTAGGGGACGAAGCCCTCGACATGCTCGGTCGCACCCCGCCCGACATCGAGGTGGTGCAGCCCGTCCGAGACGGAGTCATCCAGGACTTCGAGGCGGCCGAGGCCGTGCTCCGGCACCTCGTCCTCGAGGTGCAGGGGCGCCGGCTGTGGCTCAGCCCCCGGGCGGCCATCTGCGTGCCCCACGGCACCGGCGACATGGAGCGCCGGGCGCTCAAGGAATCCGCCGAGGCCAGCGGGGTCCGCAACGCCGTGCTGGTCGAGCAGCCGCTGGCCTGCGCCCTGGGAGCGGAGCTGCCGGTGGACGAGGCCTGCGGCCACATGGTCATCGACATCGGCGGCGGGCGGACCAGCGTGTCGGTGCTGTCCCTGTCGGGCGTGGTGCACCACCACGAGCTGCGCCTCGGTGGCTCCCACCTCGACCAGGCGATCGCCCACCACCTGCGGGAGCACCACGGGCTGCACATCGGGCCGCGCACGGCCGAGGACCTCAAGCTGCGCCTTGCCGGCGCGCTTCCCGGGGGGACACCGGACGAGTGCGAGGTTCGGGGGCGCCACGTCGCCGAGGGCTGGCCCCGGGCCGCCGTGGTGACCGCCGACGAGATCCGCGAGGCCCTGGCCCAGCCGGTGCGCCTGCTGGTGGAGGGGGTGATCAGCGTCCTGGAGCACACCCCGCCCGATCTCGCCGCCGACATCGCCGAGACGGGGGTGGTGATGACCGGTGGAGGGGCGCTCCTCCGGTCGCTGGACCAGGCGATCGGCGAGGCCACCGGGCTGCCGGTGGTGGTCCCCGAGGACCCGACCTGCGTCGCCGTCATGGGGGCGGCGTGGTGGCTGGAGGACGCGCCGGCCCGGGCGGCCGTCGCCAAGTAGGGCCGGCAGTTCCCGGCCCGACGGCCGGGATCAACCCGGTGCCGGGTCACCCCGGTCGCCGGCCCCGAAGACGGCGCCGGAGCCGGGCCGCCCCGGTCACCGGCCCCGAAGACGGCCGGTCACAGCACCTGGCGCACGAAGTCGTCGAGCTGAGCGCCGTTGAGGGCACCCACGTGCTGGGCGACCTTTTCGCCGCCCTTGAACAGCATCAGGGTGGGGACCCCGCGGATGCCGTACTTCATGGGGGACCGGGGGTTGTCGTCGATGTCGATCTTGCAGACCTTCAGGCGCCCGTCGGTCTTGTCGGCGAGCGCATCGATCAGCGGGGCGATGCGCTTGCAGGGGCCGCACCAGGTCGCGGTGAAGTCCAGGAGAACGGGAATGTCGGACTGGAGGACCTCGGCGTCGAAGTTGTCGTCGGTGACCTGGTGGACCTTGTCGCTGGCCATGGTGATGCCCTTGTGGTGGGGAGAGGCGGGTAGGGAAGCGGAGAATCGCGAACGAGAGGGCAGGGCGGCGTCGGGGAGGGAGGGGGACGACCTTCGCCACGACGTCGTTCCGGCCCAGGGGCGCGGGATGGCGCCCCACACGACCGGGTGCTGCCATCGGCGCCCGGACCATGTAGGATCCGCAGAACCGGTGAGCAAGGCCGGCGAGGAGTTGGTGGCGAGCCGCGCCCGGCCGCCGTGCCGGCCCACCCCGACCCCTCCTGGCGTCGTTCGCGGGCAGGTCGTGGTCCGCCCTTCCGCCGGTCGCCCCGAGGACCCCTTGAGCCAGATCCTACTCGTCAGCGAAGATGCCGAGCGACGCCAGTCGATCTCCCAGGTGTTCTCGTCCCTGGGACACGGGTTGCGGTCGGCCCCCACCCTCGACGCGGCCGCCGAGGCCGGCCTCACCGATGGCGTCGACATCATCGTCGTCGACAACGATCCCCTGTGCTCCGTCGGCCGGGAGGCGGTCCGGCGGTTTCGCCGACCGGGCGGGGCGCCGCGGGTGCTGTGGACTGGAGCGGGCGTCGGCTCGGCGCTGGGGCCGGTGTTCGCCGAGACCCCCGATGCCCTGCTGGTGCCGCCCCTGACCATGTCGTCGGTGGGAACCACCCTGGCCCGGCTCGAACACGGGGAGGCGCCGGAGCCCGGTGGGCGGCTGGTCCTCGAGCACGTCGACGGAAGCTTCGATCGGTTTCCTCCCTTCCGCGTGCTGTGGGCGGCGGCCGTCCAGCGGGCGAGCGGGCGGTTCGAGCTGTACATCGACGAGGTGGAGCGCGAGGTGTACCTGGTCGACGGGCAGATCGTGGCGGCCCGGGGCTTTCCGTCCCTGCTCGCCGACCATGGCGTCGAGGGGGACGAGGACGCCGACATGGAGAGCCTGATCGGCCGGGCCATCGCCGCCGGGCTGCGACCGGATCTGGCCATGGAGCACGCCGCCCGGGGGATCGCCCGCACCGTCGCCGGCTACGCGGGCCGGTCCGGCGGCATGGTGTTCTTCGACAACCTGGCCGAGCCC
>RFKJ01000196.1 GCA_003694325.1 Deltaproteobacteria bacterium | reverse complement strand
GTCCGGCGCGGGGGCCGAGTCCGGCGCGGGGGCCGAGTCCGGCGCGGGGGCCGAGTCCGGCGCCCCGTCGACGGGTCCCGGCGGGTCATCCGCCCAACCCGGGGCCGCGGTCAGGCCGGTGACGAGGAGCGCCGAGATGGCGACGGGCTGCAGTCGAGCCATGCGTCCCTCCGGGATGCCGCGCAGGCCCTGGGCGGGCCATCGCGGCAGGCCCGGCCCTTGTAGCCCCTCCGCGCCCCGACCGGGATGCGCCGGTCGACCGGCGGCCCGCGAAGGACACGCCGCCCCTTCCGACCGCGGTCCCCCCGGGCGTTCACATCAGCAGCATCACCTGCCAGGTGGCGAACCCGCCCAGGGCCAGCGCCACCAGCGCCAGCACACCGAGGTCGGCCTTGCGGCTGCCGAAGACGGTCCGCCGGAAGGCGTCGCCCTCGGGGGTGGGCGGCGCCGGCTCGGCGTTGAGGTCGACGACGAAGGTGGACTCCTCGTCATCGGCGTCCTCGTCCGACAACAGCTCGTCGTAGTCCACATCGCCGGGTTCCAGCGGCGTGATGCTGCGGATTCCCTGGACTGCGCTCATCGTTCCTCCCGCTGGTCGATCGCCGGCCGGCCGCGGGGCGCGTCCTGGGCCGAGGGGGCCTCGCAGCCTCGCAGGCGGTCGTGCATCGTCACTCCGGCTCCCCGTAGCTGGGGAACACCTCCACCCTAGCAAGCCCCGACGCGGCTCCGGGGTCGCCGTGCGTCGCGGCTTGTCACGGCAGGTCACGCGCAGAAACAGGCTTGCTCCGGCACGATCCGCACCCCGGACCCGGGCGCCGGCCCCGTCAGTCGGCCGACTCGACCGGGTGCAGCTCGATCCGGGCGGTGTACGACACCCGGTGCCCGTCGCCCACCTCCAGGGTGTCCCCGAACCGGAGCACCAGCCCATCGGCCTCTCGCCGCACCTCGGGGTTGGCGACCACCGGGCTGGGCGAGGCGTCAAAGTGGGCCTGTCCGGCTTCGTCGACCAGGGTGACCCGCCCCTTGGTGGTCCCGAAGTCGGCCATGGCCCCGGCGAAGGTGCAGGTCGCCAGCCCGTCCAGCCGCCCCTCGCGGCGCACCATCGACGCCTCCCCCAGGCAGGTGTCGGCCGCCCCCGACGACAGGTCCCGGGCCTCGATGACGAAGCGCCCGGTGTAGTCGGGGTGCTGCAGGGCTTCGGCGAGGGCGACGTCCTCGGCGGGAACCGGCGGCCCCGCCGGGGGCGCACCCCCGGGGGTGTCCCTGGTCGGCGGCGGCGGACCGTCCGGGGGGGCAGCCTCGGCGGAGGTCGCCGGCGGCGGTGCCCCCCCCGGAGCGGCGACCGCCCGAGCAGCCGGCAGGCCGAGGGCGACGACGAGGATGATCCGGCGCATGCCTCGTTTCACGACTCCTCCAGGCCTCGGAGGACAACGATATCGTGACCCGCCGACTCCGCCGCCGGGCCGGAACCCGGCGCGGTCCCCATCTCCTCCGGAGATCTCCTTGTTCGAACGTTGGCGCCATCCCCGCGAACGCGCCCTTCGCCAGGTGCTGGTGGCCACGCTGCTGCTGTCGGCCCTGCTCCGACCCCCGCGCCTGGTCCCCGAGAGCTTCGAGCTGGTCGGGGTGGGGCGCTGCCTGCTGGGCCTGTCCAACCCGACCCTGCCCTGCGATGGGCTCGACCTGCTGTTCTGGTCGCCGGCCCATCCCCTCCTGGCCGGCGCGCTGAGCACCCTGCTGCCGCCCCTGGCCGCCGGCGGCATCGTGTCCCTGGCCGGCTTCCTCGGCGTGATGCTCGCCGCGGGAGCCATCGGCGGGAGCCTGCGGGGGCGGCCGGGCTGGTTCGCCGGCGTCCTCGTGGTGGGGCTCACCCCGGTGATGCAGATGTACGCCATGATGCTGGACGCCCGCATCCTGGGGCTGGCGTTCGCGACCGGGGCCGCGGCCCTGCTGTTCCCCCCGCTGGCGCCCGGCCCGCCGCCGGATGGATCGCCGGTCCACCGGCGCAGCCTCGTCGCCGGACTGCTGGCCGGGGCCGCGGCCCTCACCCGTCCCGAACACCTGCTGGTCGCCGGCGGGCTCACCCTGGTCAGCCTGCGGGGAGGGCGCCGCCCACTCCTGTCGTACCTGGGCGGGGCCCTTCTCCTCCTCGTCCCCTACTGGGTCGCCCTGAGCCTGTCCGAAGGTCGCCCCACCCTGCTGCCCCGCGGCGTCCAGGCCGCCGGCTTCGCCCTGGTCTCGGTGATCCCCGAACCCTGGGCCCGAGCGCTGGTGGGGGAGGGGGCCGCGCGACTGCCGCTGCGCACGGCGCTGCGCGCCGGGCCCTGGCCGACCGACATCGCGCCCGCCTTCGGCCTCGATCCCCTGGCCGGCCTGCACTGGCTGGTGACCAACACGCGGGCGCTGATCCAGCCCTGGTCCGCGTTCGTCGCCGCCCTCGGGCTCCTCCGCCTGCTGCGGACCCGGGCGACCTGGCAGCTCCTGGCGCTGGGGGCGCTGGCCGCCCCGGCGGTCGTCGCCGTGGCCACCCCCCCGGGGATCGAGCCCGAGCTGCCCGTCGCCACGCTGCTGCCGCTCGCCCTGGTCAACCAGCTCCTGGTCGCCTTCGCCATCGCCTGGGTCGGCACCGCGGTCTCCCGGGTGGTGGGGCGGCGGACCGGCGCCGCCGCGCTGGTGGTCGGCGCCATGGCCATCGGCAGCCTCGGTCCCCGGGCACGCTTCCCCGACACCCCCGAGAACAGCGACGCCGGGCGGGCGGCCGCCGCCGCCCTGGCCCGACGCCTGCCCCCCGGTTCCCCGGTCCTGGCCAGCTTCCGGGCCTCGCCCCTGGTCCACCTCGCCGGGATGCGGTGGGTGCCCTGGCCTTCCCCCTGGGAGGCCGGCACGCTGCTGCACGGGGACGCCGCGCCCACCATGGCCCTCATCAGCGCCAGCGACGCCGACTGGTCTCCCGCCGACCTCGGCCTGCCCCCCCACGCCCGCCTGCGCCCGATCGGCGCCTATGGCGAGCTGGGTTCCGCCGTCCTGCTGCTGGAGATCGAGGCCGAGTAGCGAAGCAGCGCGGCGGTGAGGGTGGGCGCATCGCCGGCGTCGGGGACGTCCGGCCGACCGGCCAGCTCCAGGGCCGCCATCCACTGCACCGGCGGCGGCAACGACAGCGCCCGCAGCGCCGCGTCTCCCGCCGGATCGGCACACCCGTCGAGGAACAGTGCCAGCGCCCGTGGCCGGGCCACACCGGCCCGGGCCGGCCCCGTCGCTCGGACCGCGCCGGCCACCCGGCCCGCCAGTTCCCGGTCCTGGCAGGCCCACTCCAGGATCTCCACGGTCAGCCGATCGTCGGCGTCCACCAGGGCCGCCGCCAGGACGGACGGGAGGCGTTGGCGCAGGTCGGCCCAGCCCCGCTCGTCGCAGCGGCGTGCCAGGCGCCCGGGCACCGCGGGACAGGCGGCGGCGACCTGCCGCTGCAAGACCGGGCTGAGGGCGAGCGCGGCCTGTTCCGGCGTCAGGCCCAGGGTGATCCCGAGCAGCCCCGACAGGTCCGGGCTCAGCGACGCGCTGGCCAGCACGACGCGCGTCTCCAGGGGCAGGGAGGCATCCTCGTGCACCAGCACCCGG
>RFKJ01000195.1 GCA_003694325.1 Deltaproteobacteria bacterium | reverse complement strand
CCAGCAATTCCGCTCGGTGAAGGCTCGGCCTTCCCCATTCCCCTCGCCCCGCTTGACTCGACCGGCCGCTTCATAGATGGACATGCTCTCTGATCCCCCGTTCTGTGCCGGTCGGCAACCCCTTCCTCGACAAATTCCCGCCCCGCGGCGGGGATTGGTTCACAGGCTCTGAGCCCCCGGCCCACCGGGCCGCACCAGGAGCCGTCCCACCGGGCCGCACCAGGAGCCGGCCCACCGGGCCTCACCAGGAGCCGAAGAACTCCCGTTCGCGGGCGCACCAGTGCGCCGGCAGGCGCTCGACGTAGTCCTCGTCGGGGCGCAGGTCGTAGGCGTCGGGGTGCTTGCGGTCGTCGTCGTTGTCGTAGACCACGAGGAAGCCGTCGGGTCGGACGACCAGGGCTTCGGGCTTGCCGTGCAGGGCGCGGGGCCGGCCGGTGTCGTCGACGCAGACGTGCAGCGCCGCGTCGGGGGGCAGCCGGCCGGCCACCAGGGGCAGCCAGGCGAGGCGCCCCGCCACGCTGCCGGCGTCGTCCCCCGGACCCTCGTAGCTCCAGGTGAGCCACAGTCGGCTGCCGTCGGGGACGGCGTCCATGCCGCTGATCCCGAACCGGTGGTCGAGGTGGTCGGGGTCGAGGGGCAGCCCGCCGCCGTCCCACCGGACCCGCCCGTCGGGGTCGAGGACGGCGCCGTGGGCCTGAAACCGGGGGTGGTCGCAGGAGCCGTCCACCGGCAGGTCGAAGCCCCGCAGGCCGAGCCACGGCTGGGAACCGGAACCCGAAGCCGGCCGCGTGGTGGCGATGGCCTCGACGTCGACCCGGCAGACCGTGCCGTCGGCGAGGGCCGACGCCGCGGCCAGATCGACCGGGTCGCCGCCCTGGCAGGAAAGCCCCCGGCAGGTCCACCAGCGCGCCCCACGGGCGTCCCACCAGGCCGTGGCGCCGCCGGGCAGCGGGGTCGCTCCCTCGATCTTGCCGGCTCCGGCGATCACCCCGCCGGAGGAGGGGCGGACCCTGCCGCCGTCGAGTGCGTCCAGCGGGTAGCAGGACCAGGTCGAGGCCCGCCGCTCGCCCCACTTCAGTGCCTTGTCGCTGCCCACGCAGAGCTGGTCGTCGACGCCGACGGCGGCGCTGGGCTCGAAGCGCTCCAGGCCCTTGGGACCGCGGAGCTTCGTGCGGATGGCCCCGGGGGTGGCGTCGACGCCATCGGCCCGAGCGATGCCCGGCGAGAGCGCGGCGAGCGCCGTCGTCACCCCGACGAACGCCGTCGTCGCCCGGACGAACACGGTGGGGGACCGGGACCGCCGCCGCCGCCGGCCGGAGAGCAGGAGCGAGCCCAGCAGGGCCAGCTCAGCGCCGTCCAGGACCTGGCCGTCGACGATCGGGTGCACTCCGCCGCGGGGATCGAGCGAGCAGGCGAGCAGCAGGACGAGGAGCACGGCAGGGATGGGGGAGGCGAGGGTGTCTCAACCGCCGCCGCAGCCGGCGGCGAACGCGCCGAGGAACAGGGGCCAGGCCTGCTGGAAACAGGCGAAGGTGGCGGGCCAGGGGCTGTCGACCCGTGGCCGGCCATCGGGCGTCCAACCGCGGGCCGGCCAGCCGCTGTGGGTGAGCCGGACGCGGCAACCGGCGTCGATCGCGGTGAAGTCGAACACCACCCAGGTGTGCCGGGGGCGCGTGTCGGGGTGCTCCGGCGGGGCGTTCCACGTGAGGCTGAGCATCCGCCCCGGCAGGTAGCTGAGGATGCGCACCCCCTCGCCGCCGCGGGCTCCCGCGGGGTTGTCGGGGCGGAAATACACCTCCCAGGCACCGCCGATCCGGGGCTCGATGCGGCAGGGCACGCCCAGCCAGCGCTGCACCGCGTCGGGGTCCATGAACCGGCGCCATGCTTCGTCCGGGGAGATGGGCACCTCCACCTCGGCGGTGATCTCCACCGGCGCCAGCGCGCCGTCGGCGGCAGCCAGCGGGCGCTCGGCGACGACGGTCGCCGTCACCGGAGGAACCCGGAAGTGCGGGTGGAAGATCACGCCCAGCCGGTTTCCGAAGGGGTCGATGACCGTCCCGAGGCGGATGCCGTCACCGACCCCGTGGACCGCCTCGGCGAGGGTCGCGCCGGCAGCCAGCAGGGCGGCGACCGCGGCGTCGGCGTCGACCACCCGCCAGAAGGCCGTGGCACCGGTGCACCCCGGCTGGTCGTCGCCCTCGGCCGGCACCAGGCCCAGCTCGTAGCCGCCGAGGTCGAAGCCGACGTAGAAGGGCTGGTCGAAGTCCGGCGGGCGTCCCAGCACCCGGGTGTACCAGTCGCGGGCCGCGGCCAGGTCGGGCACGGGAAGCTTGTGCGTGGCGAGGGCGTCGAGCATGGCGGCTCCGGTCGGGGCGGGTCTGCAGCATAGGGCAGCTCCGGGCTCGCCGGGGCCACACCGAATCTGCACAGCCGGCCCGGGCCCGAGCCCGATGGGGCCGGTTAGCTGGCTGCTGAACACCGTCGTCCCGCCGGTCGTCGCCGGCCGCCCCCAGGTGGAGGGGGGACCATGCGCCGTCCCGAATTCAGCCCGCTCGTCCTGCTCGCCCTCGCCCTTGCCGTCGGCAGCGGCGCGCTGGAGGTCGGGCTGCGGGTGAGTCCCCGCATGGGCATGCTCGGCGGGGATGTCGGCGCGCTGCTCCTGGCGAGCATCGGCCTGAGCATTGCCTACCTGGTGGCGGCGGCCGTCTTCGCATGGCGGCTGGGGCGCAAGCCCTACGGCGTGCTGCTCGGGGCGCTGGTCCTGGTCCACGGCGCCCTGTGGTACCGGTTCGAGGTGGTGCTCAACCGCTTCGCCTCGGACCCGCGGGTGTGGGGCGGGCTGCTCGGGGTGGTCATCCTGGCCGTCGGCGTGGCCTACGTCTCCGACGCGCTGGTGCGCCGGTTCCGCGGGGGCGTGATCCTGGCCTCGCTGGCGGTCGGACTGGTCGGCACCGGCATGGCCATCCACAGGAGCAAGGCGCCGTCGGGTCGGCCGGACGATTCCCGCCCCAACGTGCTGGTGATCACCCTGGACACGGTCCGCGCCGATCACCTCTCGCCCTACGGCAGCGACAACCCGACCCCGACCCTCGACAGTCTCGCCCGGGACGGGGTGCTGTTCGAGCACGTGGTGGCCACCGCGCCGGTCACCGAGCCGTCCCACCTCGCCATCTTCACCGGACAGCCCCCCCACATGTCGGGGGTGGTGGCCAACGGCACCCGGCTGGGCGATCGTCCCGCCCTGCTTTGGCGCGCGATGCGCGACCACGGGTGGACCACCGCCGGCTTCGTCGCCGGCTTCCCGCTGCACAGCCGCTTCGGTTGGGCCCAGGGCATGGATGTCTACGACGACGACTTCGGGCGGTTCCGGGGCCTGCACAGCCTCTCCCTGGTCAAGGCCTGGGACCAGCTCGTGCTGCCGGCCCACACCCTGCGGGAACGCCGCGGGGACCTGGTGGTCGAGCGGGCGCTGGGCTGGCTGTCCGAGCACCACGACGAATCCTTCTTCATGTGGGTGCACCTGTTCGATCCGCACGCGCCCTACGAGGCGCCGGGCCACCCCTTCGACCCGCCCACCGACGGCGAGCCGCTGGATCTGCCGGACTACTGGCCACCGAAGTACAAGGCCATCACCAGCACCGAGTGGCTCATCGACGCCTACGACGCGGAGATCCGGTATGCCGACGAGCTCGTGGGCCAGCTCCTCGACGGCCTGCGGTTCCACAACGTGCTCGAAGACACCATCGTCGTCGTGACCGCCGACCACGGCGAGTCGCTGACCGAGCACGACTACCTGTTCGAGCACGGCGACAACCTCTACGATCCCTCGCTGCTCATCCCCCTCATCGTCCGCTACCCCAAGGAGCTGAAGCGGGGACGGCGCGTCCCCTGCCAGGTGAGCAACGACGACATCACGCCGACCCTGCTGTCCCTCACCGGGCTGGCCGCCCTGCCGGAGCAGCAGGCCATCGAGCGCGAGGGGCGCGATCTCAGCGAGATGCTGCGGGGCGGGGGCTGCACGGACAAGCCCATCGTCAGCAGCACGGTCAGCGTGCGGTTCGTCGATCGGCCCCCGGTCGACCACTCCTACCGCGAGCCGGAGCGGAAGCTGATCCGGATGGGGGAGGGGGGCGAGAGCTGCTTCGACCTCGTGGCCGATCCCGGCGAGCTGCACCCGGTGCGCTGCGATCCGGAGCTGGGACGGGCCCTCGACGAAGCCCTGGCGGGCGCCACCACGGCCGCGGCTCCCGAGACCGACAGCACGACCAACGCGGCGCTGGAAGCGTTGGGCTACATCGACGGGTCACCGTGAACCGGGGATGGGGATGATCGCGTTGCGAGACCTTCCGCCCTGGGCGCGGGCGCCGATCCTGGGCTTCGGCCTGGGGGCCGTGGCGGGGGGCTTCGAAGCCGTGAAGCTGGCGGCGACCCTGAAGCTCGCGCTTTCCTTCGGGCAGGCGATGGCCCTGGCCCTGGCCGCGGTGGGCATGGACGCCCTGCTCGGGCTCTGCTTCGCCATCCCCGCCGGGGTGGTGGCCACCATCCTGCCGGGGCTGTCGTCCACCAGCCGGCGGCACGCCCTGGGCATGGCGCTGACCGCCACCGCCCTGGGCGCCTGGTTCCTGGTGCCCGCCGCCCGGGTGCTCCTCGACCAGGGGCGGACCCTCGCCGCCGGGGGGTTCCTGCTGTCGCCGGTGGCCATCGGCGGGGTGGTGTGGTTCAACGCCGCCTACTGGCTGCGGCGCGAGGAGGTCGGCGAGGAGCACCGGGTGGGTTGGCGAGGGTGGTCCCTGGTCGGTGCCGTCGCGCTGTCGGCGCTGTCGGCCGCCATCCTCAGCAACCGCAGCTTCGGCGGGGCCCAGGCGCTCGACGATGATCCGGCGGTGATCCTCGTCACCATCGACACCCTGCGGCGAGACCACGTCTCGGCCTACGCCGACGACCCCTCTCGGGCCCCGGTCCGGACCCCGGTGCTCGATGCGCTGGCCGCCGAGGGAATCCTCTACACCGATGCCATCACGCCCTTCCCCGAGACCGCGCCGGCCCACAGCGCCATGTTCACCGGGCTGCACCCCTACCGCACGGGCATGTTGTCCAACGGCCACAAGCTGTCGGCCGGCTACACCACGGTCGCCGAGCGGCTGGCGGCCGAGGGCTATGCCACCGCGGCCTTCGTCAGCTCCTTCGCCGTGGACAGTCGCACCGGCCTGGACCAGGGCTTCGAGGTCTACGACGACGAACTGTTCCCGTGGGTGCGGGGCATCTCGGAGATCCTGGCCGCCCGGCTGGCGACCCGGGTCATCCTGCGATTCGGTGACCCGCTGAAGTTCGACTTCCTCCTGGAGCGCCCGGCGCCGGTGACCTTCGGCCTGGCCCTCGACTGGCTGGCCGACAACAAGGACAAGCCGTTCTTCCTGTGGGTCCACACCTTCGACGTGCACAGTCCCTACGAGCCCCACGGGATGCCGGGCTTCGAGGACAACGGCACGCCGGGGGCCCCCAGCGTGGACCACCGCTACATCCTGGCCCACGAACAGGACTTCACCTACACCGACGAGGTGCGACAGAAGCTGCGCCGGCTCTACGCCGAGGAGGTGGCCTGGACCGACGCGCGCCTCGGCGAGTTCCTCGACGCGGTCGACGCACTGGACATCGACCGGGACGTGCTGCTCATCGTCACCGCCGACCACGGGGAGATGCTGGGCGAGCACGCCATCGAGATGAACCACCACGGCGTGTACGATCCCGCCGTCCGGATCCCGCTGATCATCCGGCCCATCCGGGTGTCGGGACGGTCGCGGGTGGTCGACGAGCAGGTGCGGCTCATGGACCTGCCAGCCACCATTCTCGGCCAGCTCAAGCTGGACCCGGAACCCATGGGGCGCACCGAGAGCGTCGACCTGCTGCACTTCGTGGACCTGCCCGGCCAGGTCGGGATCCCGACCCTGCTCATGGGTCGCAAGACCGCCAGCCTGGCGGCGGGCACCCTCTACGGGATGCGGGCCAACGCCACCCGCCAGCGGACCGAGGAAGACGGTCGGATCCGGACGGAGCGTGGCCGGATCAAGTACATCCTGGACCCGGACGAGGCGCGGGAGCTGCTGTTCGATCTCGACGTCGATCCCGAGGAGTTGCAGGACCTCTCTGCCGAGCAGCCGGAGGTGGTGGAGCGGCTCCGGGGTCGGGTGGCCCAGGAGACCGGGATCCGGATCTCGGAGGAGGGGGGCCGCCTCCGGTTCACCCGGGCGTCCCAGGAGCAGGAGCACCAGCAGTCGGCCAGCGAGGAGGACCTGCAGCGGCTTCGGGCGCTGGGCTACGTCGACGAGTAGCCGGCCCGGCGTCGTGGCGGGTGGGCGGAGTGGTAGAATCGTCCGAGCCCGGAGGAGGTCCCGGTGGACGACAGGACGGACGCGGTCATCCATGCCCTGGTCGCGACGCTGGTTCTGTTCACGGCCATGCTGGACCCCCGGGTGTCTGTCGGCATCGCGGTGGTCGCCCTGGTCGGCCTCGCCCTCTACAAGTTCCGCTCGTGAACCCGCCAGGTGGCGGGACGGCGCGTCGCGGCCCGATGCGGCCCGGCCGGCTGGTGCCTTCCCGGCGTCGGATCCGCGGGGTCAGCGCGAAACCGCGGGCGCGGTGCCGTCCAGCAGCCTGTAGATGTCCTCGAAGGCCGTGGTACGGCCCAGCTCGTTCTCCTCGCCCCAGTCGACATCCCAGGCGACATCCCCCTCCGGCGTGATCTCCCGCAGGCGCCCGGCGCTGCCCAGGCCGTGCTGGGTGTTGCCCCCGGGCAGCCGCTGGACCGTGCCCAGGCGGTCGGCGTGGATGCCCTCGCCGTCGCCGAAGCTCCAGATCTGCCGCAGGGTGTGGGACTCTTCGTCCAGCTCGTACTCGCGCACCGCGGTGTCCCGCTCGCGGCGGATGCCGTTGGTGGACACCAGCAGGGTGCCCTCGTCGGTGAGGTGGGGGTCGTGCTGGTGGCTGAACGCGGATTCCGGGGGGTCGAAGGCCCACGCCGAGCGGCCGGACCCGTAGAGGTCGAGCTGCGCGCCGCTCTGCCGGTCGAGGACCACGACGCTGTCGGTGGAGACGACGGAGACCAGGAAGCGGTCGGTGGCGGTGTCGAGCCAGATGGCGTTGGTGATGCAGGAGAAGGCCCAGGGCTCCCCCACCAGGTCGGCGCAGGACCAGATCTGTTCGATGTCACCGGCGTCGTCGACAATGGCCACGTACTCGTCGCTCTCGCCGTGGCCGCCCCAGGCGATGCCGCCCTCCGGCAGGTCGATGAATGCGTGGTGCAGGCCGGGGGTCGGCCAGCGTTGCAGCTCCCGACCCTCGATGTCGATGCGCGCGACCTCGGAGGCGGCCCCGCCGTCGAACAGCCACCAGTAGCTGTCGAGATCCACCAGGATGGTGCTGCCGTCGAGGCTGGGGCGGGCGAACATCGTGACCCGCTCGTCGGGGGACTCCCAGGCCCACACGGTGCGCCCCTTGCGGTCCAGGATGAAGACCCACCAGTTGCTGCCCCACCCGGCCCCATCGGAGGTGACGGAGCCGAGCAGCCACGGGGTGCTCGGGTCGGTGCGTTCTTCGACGTGGACCCGGACGACCGGGCGGGGCAGGCCGTCGGGCCACGGCGCGGTCTCGAGGTCGATGGCCGACGAGCGAACCCGGTCGCCGGCGTCGGTCTCGAGGGTGACCTGGAGGCGGACGGGGTGTTCGTAGGGGACGCCGAGGACGAGCTGCTCGTGGTGTCCCGCCTCCCGGTGGACCGGCGGCGTGCTGTGCCACCGGCCGGGGTCGACCATGTAGCGAACGGCGCTGGTGCCGGGCTCGGCCTGGTCCCAGGAGACGATCACCATGGAGCCGATGTCGTCGTGGAGGCGGGCCGAGACGGCGGTGAGGCGGGAGTCGTCGTGGGTGGCTCCGCCATCGGGGCCCGCGCCGGTGTCCGCGCCGGAGGCGGTGTCCATGGGCGGCGTGGCGTCGACGTCGCGGCTGCACCCGGCGGCGAGGCCGGCGACCAGGCCCAGGGTCCACGCGGTGGCGATCTGAGGGAGTCCGGGGCGCATGGTCGGGGGCCGGGAAGGGGAGGAGTCGGCCGGAGTCGGTGGGCGGGGAGCGCCGGGAAGCGCGTCGTGGGCCTGACCATAGTCGGTGCCGGCCCCAGGCGATACACCGGGTGCATCCACGGAGCATCCATGCACATCCAGACCCACCCGGCCATTGATCGCGAGCTGTGCGGCGAACCCATCGCCCTGGGGCCGGGGACGGCCACCGTTCGCCTGCACACCGTGCCGCGGATGGCGGTCGATTCACGGGGCCTGGTGCACGGGGGCTTCGTGTTCGGGGCGGCCGATTACGCGGCGATGCTGGCGGTCAACGATCCCCTCGTGGTGCTGGGCGCCGCCAGCATCCGGTTCGTGGGGCCGGTGGCGGTGGGCGAGGACGTGGTGATCGTGGCCGAGCGCATCGAGGAACGAGGCCGGCGGCACAAGATCGAGGTGAACGCCCGGGTGGGCGAGCGCGAGGTGCTGACCGGCACCCTGACCGCCTACGTCGTGGAACGGCACGTGCTGGATCGCTGACCGGACCGCGGACGAACACGGCGATCGGGACGGCCGTCGGGTCGTCGGGGAGCCGCCGGGTGACGGGGCGGCGCAGGCCCGGTCGGCGGGCCGGGTGCGCCACGGTGCGGCAATTCGGGTCCTCCGCACTGACCGGTTCTGGCACGTGGGGGGCGGGACGAGTCGGCGGCAGGGGGGTGGAACTGGCACGTGCCTTGCGTTTCCCCCGAGCTGGTGGCCCGGGCGCCCTGCCCGGACCCGGCACCCCCTTCTCCTGCGACAACTCCGGCCACCGGGGTACGGTCGGGGTATCAGAGGTTCATGGAACACTTCACTCCGATTTCGGCTCTCGCTGGCGGCGCCCTCATCGGGCTCGCGGCGTCGATGATGCTGCTCTTCAACGGTCGGATTGCCGGGATCAGCGGGATCTACGGTGGTCTCCTGCGGCCGGTGGCCGGCGACATCGGCTGGCGGGTCGCATTCGTGCTCGGCCTGCTGGTGGGTGGAGGGCTGCTGGTCCTGGTGGCGCCCGAGCTCGTGGCCGGGTCGGCCCACCGCAGCCTCGTGGCCACGGCCATCGCCGGCGTCATCGTCGGCTTCGGCACCCGCATGGGCAACGGCTGCACCAGCGGGCACGGGGTCTGTGGCCTGACGCGGTTCTCCCGCCGATCCCTGGTGGCGACGCTGACCTTCATGACCACCGGCTTCCTGACCGCCAGCCTGATCACGCTGCTGGCCGGGGGGTCGCTGTGAAGGCGCTGCTGGCCAGCTTCGCGTCGGGGGTGGTGTTCGCCGTCGGCCTCGGCGTCGCCGGCATGACGCGCGCCGACAAGGTCATCGCCTTCCTCGACCTCGCCGGGGACTGGGACCCGAGCCTGGCGCTGGTCATGGGCGGCGCCATCGCCGTCCACCTCGCCCTGTTCCGGTGGATCCTGCGGCGACCGACCCCCGTGTTCGGCGACCACTTCGGCCTGCCCACCCGCAATGACATCGACGGGAGACTGGTCGGGGGGGCGGCCCTGTTCGGCGTCGGCTGGGCGCTGGGCGGCTACTGCCCGGGGCCGGGGATCGTGTCGGCGGCCAGCGGCAGCAGCCAGGCGCTCACCTTCGTGGCGGCCATGACCGGCGGCATGTTGCTGTTCCACCTCGCCCACACCGCGTGGCTGGGGCGGTCGTCGGTGTCTTCGGCCGGGCCCGCGCCCCGGGCCTCGAGGTCGGCGGAGCTTCCCCGCTGACCGCGCGTCGCACCGGGCTCAGGTCAGCCCGAATCGCTTGAGCCTCCGGTAGAGGGTCGAGCGGGACAGGCCCAGCATCTCGGCCATGGCGTCCCGGCGGCCGCCGGTGGCGCGGATCGCCTCGACGAGCTGCTGGCGCTGGATGTCCTCGAGGGTGGGGGCGGGGGCAGGCACCTCCCCAGCACCCGGCGGTTCTCCCTCTCCGCGGACTTCGGGGGCGAGTTCTTCGAGCCGCAGCACCGGCCCCTCTCCCAGCACGAAGGCCTGCTCGATGTTGTTGCGCAGCTCTCGCACGTTGCCCGGCCACGGGTAGACCCGCATCGCCTCCCAGGCGCTCCGGTCGATGGCGTGGATGCGGCGCAGCCCCTGCTGGTTGAACTCGTCGATGAAGTGCCAGGTGAGGGCCTCGAGGTCCCCGTCCCGCTCGACCAGCCGGGGCAGGTACAGCACCACCACCCGCAGCCGGTACATCAGGTCCTCGCGGAAGCTGCCCTCGGCCACCTTCCGGCGGAGGGCGGCGTTGGTGGCCGAGATCACCCGGACATCGACCTCGACCTCGGAGGTCGCGCCGACCGGGGTGAACCGGCGAACCTGGATGACCCGGAGCAGGCGGGCCTGGAGGTCCAGGGGCAGCTCGGCGATCTCGTCGAGAAACAGGGTGCCCTTGTCGGCCTGGGTCAACAGGCCCTGCTTGTCGCGGACGGCGCCGGTGAACGCGCCGCGGACATGGCCGAACAGCTCGCTGGCCAGCAGCTCCGGGGTGAAGGTGGCGCAGTTGACCGCGGCGAAGGGGCGGCCGTGACGGGGACTCTCGGCGTGGATGGCGTGGGCCACCAGCTCCTTGCCGGTGCCGCTCTCCCCCCGGACCAGCACCGTGGAGTCGGCGCGGGCGGCTCGCCGGATGAGGGAGAACAGCCGATGCATCTGGGGGGCGACGGTCACCATGCCGTGAAAGACGGACGGCGAGGTGCCGGGGTGGGTCAGTCGGGTGCTGGCCATGGGACGTTCCGGGTCGCGGGTGGCACATCTTGACACATCGCGGGGGCCTCCGCGCCCCGGCCGGGTGCCGGACGGCCCCGAGAGGTTCGTGGCAGGATGGGGCCATGCGCTGTCCCGACTGTCCCCACGGCTGCCCCCGGCGCGGGCCGGGGTCGTTCTGCGGCGTGGATCGCCCGGGGCGGGTGTACTGGCGCGGCGTCACGATGCTGGAGGAGCACGAGCTGGCTCCCACCTACGAGATCTACTTCACCGGGTGCTCGCTGCGCTGCCGCTTCTGCACGGTGCCCGAGGCCATCGAGCGGCCCGACCGGGGGGAGTGGCTGCCTCCCGAGGCCCTGGTCGACGCCGTGCGGCAGCCCGAGGTGCCGGCGTTTCGCAGCCTCTCCCTGGTGGGAGGGGACCCGTCGGTCCATCGGCCCTACGTCGACCGCCTCCTCCCGGTGCTGCGTGCTCGGCTGCCGGGGACCCCGCTGGTGTTCAACACCAACCTGTACCTCCCGCCGGAACGGGCCGCCGCCGAGGCCCGGCGCTTCGACTGGATCGTGGGCGACCTGCATTTCTGGGAGGCTCGGTGCGCGGCCGAGGTCGCCGGAGTCGCCGACTACCCGTCCCGGGCCCGCGCGGCGGCGGCGGCCGTCACCGCCGCGGGCGGGCGGATGATCCTGCGGCTGCTGGTGCTGCCCGGTCACCTGGACTGCTGCGCGCGGCCGGCCATCTCCTGGGCCGCGGGACTTGCCGAGGGAGGTTCGGGGCGAGTCCTGGTCCACGTCATGACCCACTACGCGCCGGCGGGTCGGGCCCGCGGCGACCCCGTGCTGGGACGGCCGCTCGCCGAAGACGAGGGCCGGCAGGTCCGGGCGCTGCTGCCCCCGGGGGTCCCGGTTCCCCGTGCGACCCCGCGGGTTCCCATCGTCCGGCGCTCCCCGGACGCCGTCGACCCTCCGGCCCCGGTGGAGATCGATCCGGAGGGGCGCGTGCTGCTGCCCTTCGTCACCGGGTCGCTGCTCCCGGTGGTCGCGAAGCTGGCCCCCCGGTGGCGGGAGCGGCTGGTCTACCTGGAGCGGTAGCCGCGGTCCTGCGTCGAGGCGACCCGCACCGCCCGGGCGTCGAGCAGCCCGCCGCGGCCCCGGGGTTGGAGCACGGTGATGGTGAACGGCGGGGCGGCGCCATCGGCCGGCAGCGGCAGGTGGACGGTGGTGGCTCCCCGCGCGTAGGTGACCGAAGATCGCCCGGCAGAGTCGAGGACCGCCACCACCCGGGGGCCCCAGGTCCGCACCGACACCAGCAGACCCGACGGAGTCCAGTCGACGGCCTCGATCACCGAGTCTCCGGGCTCCGGCGCGTAGCGGGTCACCCGGTCGACCAGCTCGTGTCCCCCCTGGGTGCCGGGCCGCAGGGGGATCAGGTCGGTTCGCCGGACGACGTGGCTCGGGGTCAGCGCCCGGGCCGCCACCATGACGCACGCCAGCAGGCCGATGCTCCCCCAGGCCACCCAGGAGTGAAGCGGGCGTGGGTGCCGGCCGGGGGGAGGGGGCATGGGTTCTCGGGCGCGGGTTGCAGGATCATCATACCCGCCCGTGACGAAATCGTGACGGGGGGCAGATCCCGGCGCCCGTCCCGGCCCGTCGGCCGGCGGCCCGGGTGTCGGGCCCTGGCTGGTAGGATCGACCGGACCGCCCCACGTCGACCCCTGTCCTCGGAGCGTTCGTGCCCGCAGAGCTGAAGATGCTGCTTCGCGCCCGCTACCCATTGGTGTGGCTGGTCACCAGCGAGGAGCAGCGGGCGGTGGAGATCGCCTGCGCCGAGGCCCGACGGGCCGGCGACGCCATCGCCGGCTGGTCGTCGACCTGGGGCCTGCACGACCTGCCCGGTCCGCCGCAGCCCGGCGCCCACCGGGACCCCCTGGCGGTCCTCGACAGCATTCGCAAGCAGGAGCGCCGCACCATCTGGGTGCTCAAGGACCTCAGCCTGCTGGCCGCGGAGCCCCACAACGTGGCGCTGGCGCGATCGTTGCGGGACACCGCGCAGATCTGCAAGGAGCGCGGCAGCGTGCTGCTATGCGTTGGCAACGAGGCCCGGGTGCCCCCCGCCCTGGCCGGTGAGGCGGCCGTCCACACCCTGGAGCTGCCCGACGAGGCCGAGCACCTCGCCCAGCTCCGCGACGTCGCCCGGCAGCTCTCGGTGCCGGTCGCCGATGGCGATGCCCGGCTCCTCGCCCGGGCCTGCCTGGGCCTCACGCTCGAGCAGGCCGAGAACATCTGGGCCCGCATCCGGGCGGCCGGGGGGCGGTTCACCGCCGCCGACGTCGGCGAGGTGCTGGCCGAGAAGAGGCGGATCGTCCGAGGGT
>RFKJ01000194.1 GCA_003694325.1 Deltaproteobacteria bacterium | reverse complement strand
GGATCCATGACCCCGACCGCGCATCGGACTGAACTGGCGCAAGACTGCGACCGCGACGCCCGAGGCGGCGGGTGGGTCACCGTTTGCTGTGTGGATACGTTGCACATCCTCGTGTTCGGGGATGACGAGCACGCCGTCTACCACTTCGCCCCCACGAAGGTGGGCCGACACATCCAGGACTTCCTCACGCTCGGCACCGACGAGGCGGGCAGGCCGATCATCTGGCGCGGCACGATCACGGCAGACGCGGCCAGCGTCCACGACTTCCTCTTCAACGACCTGGACTGCGTCGAGTCCGGCTGCAACGCCCACGGGCTCCGCAAGTTCAGGGACGATCAGGACAAGGCACCGCTCCTGGCGAGTCGGGCGATGGCCTACATCGGCCGGGTGTACGACATCGAGGCCGAGGCCCGCAGCAAGGAAATGAAGGGGGCCGATCTGCTCGCCTGGCGCGAGGCCCGCGCCGGCCCGCTCGTAGCCGAGTTCCGCACGTGGATCGACGACCACAAGACCGACCTGCTTCCGAGCAACCCGGTCCGGAAGGCAATGCAGTACTACGTGAACCACTGGGACGCGCTGACCCGCTTCCTGGAGGACCCCGACGTCCCGCTGGACAACAACTGGAGCGAGAGCGCGCTGAGGATGATCGCGCTGCTGCGCAAGAACTCGCTGTTCGCCGGAGGCATGGAAGGGGTACGGCGGCTCTGCACGAGCCTTACGCGCGTCCGAACCTGCCGGCTGCTCGGCGTGGACGCCTACGACTACCTCGCCTGGGCGCTCTCCAAGGTCGTCCCGCACCCCGACAACCGGGGCCTGAGCGCCACCGACCTCACGCCGGCGGCGTTCGCTGCGAACCGGGCCGCGGAGTAGCTACCGCGAACCCCCTTGCCCTGGCTCGCGGACCGTGCTACGCTGGCCTTGACGGAGGGCTTACAGCAACCGACTGTGATGGTGCTACGCTCGTTGTTTCCTCGAAGGGAGGTGGACATGGCCCACGCTTGCGACTGGAAGGCAGGGCGTCCTGCTCGATCGATCGGCGTCTCGAAGCTCCTTGCCGCGCTCGCGATGTTGCTGCTGTCGATGCCCGCGATGAGCGCCGACCCGCGACGCTTCACGCCCGAGGAGGTCGATCCCTATCTCCAGGTGCAGCTTCCCAACGAGGACGTGGCCCTGGCGCAGAGCATGGTCCTGGGGTTTGGCACAGGCCATTTCTACGCGGGACATGTCCCACGCGGTCTCCTGTTCGCCGGGATTGAAGGTGGTGGAGCGATCCTCCTCGCGTCGGACGACTCCTCGGTCAACGTCGTCGGGTACGTCCTCCTGGTGGGCGGGCGCATCCTCGACGCGGCGATGGCGCCCATCACTGCGCGGCAGCGAGCTGCCCAGATGATCCGCGCGGGAAGCGCCGTACGGGGTCCGGTCCTCTTCCGGAATCCCGTTCACGACGACGATGTCCGCCGGTAGGGGCCGCGGCTTCTCGCTACCACACCGGAGCACAGAAGCCGTTGTCGAGGTGCTCGCACGCCGTGTCGTCGATGCAGTCCATCCACACCCTCGCCTGCGCCCGGTTCTCCAACTCGACCGGTACGGACGAGGGCGTGTACACGTTCGGCTGGTAGTCACCCAGGTCGCCGCCGTGACCCATGGCGTCGGTGCACTCGTCCATGCATCGGTCGAACAGCTCCTCCCGGGTCGCTCCCGGGGACTGGATGTTGCACTCGTCCTCTCCGTAGAGCCGATTTCAGGTCGCTCGGCACTCGGGTCCGGCGGTCACCACGTGGCAAGCATTGAGCAGGGTGAGGAGGAGCACGACGCACACGGAGGACGTTCGTCGGGGCGCTCTCCGCGAGCCCGCCCGTCGGGCTGGGCCTGGACTACGTCGAGGGCTTCGTGGCGCGGCACCGCCCCCGGCTGCTCGACCTGGTGCGGGCGTCGATGGCGCGGCGGGGCGCGGCATGAGCCGGCCTGTGCGGGCGGCGCTTTATACCCGCGTCTCCACGCGGGCGCAGGCCGACAAGCACGGCACCGCCTACCAGCGCGAGGCCCTGGAGCGCATGGCCGAGGCGCGAGGCTGGACCGTGGTCGGGGTCTTCGCGGACGAGGGTTGGTCGGGCCGTCGGGAAGATCGGCCAGGGCTCGCCGCGATGATGAAGGCCGTCCGGCGCGGCGAGGTCGACGTGGTCGCCACCTGGCGGTGGGACCGTCTGGCGCGCTCGCTTTCACACCTCGTGGCCCTCCTACAGGAGCTGCGCTCGCGCAACGTCGCCCTCGCCAGCCACCAGGAGGGCCTGGACACGAGCACGCCCATTGGGACCGCGATGTTCCAGATCGCGGGGGCGATGGCCGAGCTCGAAGGGAACCTCGCCCGCGAGCGCGTGCAGGCCGGGCTCGACGCGGCGCGGGCCCGCGGCGTAAAGGTCGGCCGTCCCCGCGGCGCGCTCACCGCGGACGAGGCGGCGACGGCCGGGACCGAGCACGGTATCCACACGGCCGCGGCATCTACCCCTCCGTGAGCAGCCGGGTGACGCGGGCCTCCCCCGCGTGAGGAGGGTCCGATGCCGGAGACACCTGCCGCCCGCCGCTGGTCGGCGATCATCGATGCGGTCGAGGCCTCGGGGCTGAGCCGTATCCACACGGCCGCGGCATCTACCGCACCGTGAGCAGCCGGGTGAGG
>RFKJ01000193.1 GCA_003694325.1 Deltaproteobacteria bacterium | reverse complement strand
TGATCCCGCTGGCGTCCGCCGAGGTGAAGCTGCGCGGCTCCGAGTCGATCCGCGCCGTCCAGGCCACGGTGCCGGTCGCCGGCAGCCAGCCGGCCTCCCCCGGCCAGTCCAGCCCCCCCTCCCCGACGCTTTCGGGGGGGAAGTCCAGGCTGTGCTCGACGCCTGCGGCGTCGGTCCAGGTCGCGCTGCCCGATGCCCGGGCCCACTGCGACGAGCAGCCGTCGACCACCGACAGGTCGAACCGGCCCACCTGCCCGCCGTCGGGGTCGGCGACCGTTCCGGTGACGGTGAATGGCGAGCCGTCGACCGCGGTCAGCCGGACGATCCGGTCGGTCCCGCCCATGATCGCCACCTCGTCCAGCCGGATCTCCAGGGCGCTCGCCTCGCTCACCTCCCCCACCACCGGCGCACCGAGCGCGTCGGCCAGCTCGTAGGACAGGGGCGGGGCGTCTCCGGCCCGAACCGCCGACCAGGCTCCGGTGCCCGACGTCACGCACAGGTCGGCCCCCAGCGCACCCGCCAGTACCGTCGCGGTGAGGGGATCCTCCAGGCGCGCCGCCGTGTCCGCGCCGTAGGCCGCCTGCAACCGGGCGAGGGTGTCGCCGCCCGGCAGGCAGGCGGTGCCGGCAAGCGCCAGGATCAGGATTTCAGCTCTCATCGCGCGTCCCCTGCAGCAAGGCCAGCAGCCCGTCCTCGTCGAGGATGGTCACGCCGAGTTCCTGTGCCTTGGCCAGCTTGCTGCCGGCCTTGTCGCCGGCGACGACGTAGTCCGTCCTGCGGCTGACCGACTTCACCACCTTGCCACCGGCCGCCACGATCCGCGCGGCGGCTTCGTCGCGAGTCATGGACGGAAGCGTCCCGGTCAGGACGAAGGTCTTCCCGTCGAGCACCTTGGCGGCGTCGTCCTGCGCCGGCTTCTCGACATCGGGGAAGACCACCCCGGCAGCGCGGAGCCGGGCGATCTCCTCCAGGTTGCGAGGGTCGGAGGTGAACTCCAGGATCCGCCGCGCCACGTCGGGGCCGATCCCGTCGACGGCCAGCAACGCGGCTTCGTCGGCGGCCAGGATGGCGTCCAGCGACCCGAAGGCCGCCGCCAGGTCCCGCGCGGTGGCCTCCCCCACCTGCGGGATCCCCAGGGCGAACAGGCATCGCTCCAGGGGGCGCCGCCGGCTGCGATCGATGGCCGCCACCAGGTTCGCGGCCGACTTCTCGCCCATGCGCTCCAGGGGGGCGAGGGTGGCGACGTCGAGGTGGTACAGGTCGCTGGGGCGCGTCACCAGGCCCCGCTCGACGAGCTGGGCGATGAGCTTGTCGCCCAGGCCCTCGATGTCCATGGCCCGCCGTCCCGCGAAGTGCTTGAGAGAGGCCTGGAGCTGGGCCCGACAGCCGAGCCGGTTGGGACACCGGATCGTGACCTTCTCCGGCTCCTTGGGGTTCTCCTCGCGATCGAGCCGGTGGCCGCACACCGGGCAGTCCTCGGGGTAGACCCAGGGACGAGCACCCTGGCGCTCGGGTCGGTCCAGTACCCCGAGGATCTGGGGGATCACGTCGCCGGCCCGCTGGAGCACCACGACATCGCCGTGGCGCAACCCGGTCTTGATCTCCTCGCCGTCGGCACCCCGGAGGGGCTCCCCCTGCGCCGACGGGAACAGCCGCATCTCGCGGGACATCTGGTGCTCGTTGTGCAGGGTCGCGTTGCGCACGGTGACCCCACCCACCCGCACCGGGACGAGCTGAGCCACCGGGGTGACGACCCCGGTGCGGCCGACGCTGAACACCACCGACTCCAGCGGCGTGCTCACCCGGTCGGGGGGGTACTTGTAGGCGATGGCCCACCGCGGGCTGCGGGTGACGAAGCCCAGGACCTCCTGCAGCGCGGTGTCGTTGACCTTGACCACCGCCCCGTCGATCTCGTAGGGAAGGTCGTGGCGCCGCTCCCCGAGCCGGGCGATGGCCGCGATCACCTCCTCGATGCCGGCGCACAGCTCGTACTCGTTCGTCTGGAAGCCGAGGGCGCGCAGGCGGTCGAGGAGCGCCGCGTGGGTGGGCAGCACCAGGCCCTCCCCCGCCGAGTGGGCGATGAACAGCAGGGGGCGGCGGCTGGCCGGCCCCGGATCGAGCTGGCGGATGGTGCCCGCGGCGGTGTTGCGCGGGTTCTCGTAGGGTTTCTCCCCGGCCTCCTCGCGCCGCCGGTTCATCTCCAGGAACCCCTCCAGCTCGAACAACACCTCCCCCCGCACGGTCAGCCGGGGAGGCGGCGCATCGGTGAACAGCCGCGGAGGAACGTTCCGGAGGGTTCGCACCGTGTGGGTGACATCCTCACCCACCCGCCCGTCGCCGCGGGTGCCGGCGGCGACGAAGAGCCCGTGTTCGTAGACCAGCTCGATGGCCAGCCCGTCCAGCTTGGGCTCGACGACGTAGGTGATGACGTCGTCCTCGCCGATGGCTCCCGCATCCAGCAGCAGCTTGCGGATTCCACCTCGGAGTCGGCCGCTGTCGTCGCGCCGCTCCTCGAAGTCGCGAAGGTCGTCGGCCGAGAAGGCGTTGGCCAGCGACAGCATCGGCACCCGGTGCTCGAAGGGCGGCAGGAAGTCCACCGGTTCCCCGCCGACCTTGCGGGTCGGGCTGTCCGGGCGCCGCAGGGAGGGGAAGCGCTCCTCGATCAGCTCCAGCTCCCGGTACAGCAGGTCATAGCTGCGATCGTCGATCTCGGGGGTTCCGAGCACGTGGTAGAGGTAGTTGTGGCGCAGCAGCTCGGGGACGAGCTCGGCGACCCGCGCGGCGGCGGCGGCCTCGTCCATCGCAGCGACCCGCGCGGCGACTCGCCGAGCCGCGTCGTCGCCGAGGGGGGTGGGGATCCCGGCGTCACCTTCATCGTGGGCCATGCTGCGCGACTCCTGCACCTGGAGGGGGAGGCCGCCGACCTATCTGGCAGCGCACCGCTCCGCCCGTCCGCTCCGGCGCGTGCCGCCCCCGAGGCGGCCGCCGGCCGTCATCCCCGCCCGGCGGCGCCTCAGGCCACCATCGCGCTGAACGCCTGGGCCCGCATTCGGACGTGGGGCAGCCCGTGCCCCCGGACCCGACGCACCAGGCCGGCGTCGATGAGCGGGGTGTCGGTGTCCAGCCACTCGGTGTGGGGGTGACCGTCGGCCAGCATCTCCAGCCGGTCCAGCAGCTCTCCCCGGGCCGCGACCCGGTCGATGGCGCCCCGCACCTGGTCGCCGACGGGACCGAGTCCGGCGAGCAGCCGATCGACGTCCAGCCCGTCCCGGCGCTCGCCGACGGCCTCGGCGACGGCCTCCACCAGCTCCGGGATCCCCCCGGTGAACCGCGACAGCAACCGGAGCTGGGCCGGCGGCAGCGGCCCGCACCGCTGCACGATCGCGGCGATGGTCTCGGCCTCGCTGTAGTCCTCCAGCTCCGTGACCTGCAGCCCGGGCATCTCCAGCCACCGGGGCTGCTCCGCCCCGGCCAGCAGTACCACCACCCGGACACCCTCGGGGTGGCGGTGACAGTAGGCCGACCACTCGTCCACCAGGTCGGACAACACCTCCACCTCGACGTGCTCGATGCCGACCAGGAGCACCGCCAGTCGATGGCGACTGTGGCGATGGGCGTCCTCCAGCGCCTGCTGCAACCCCCAGCGGAATCCCTTGCGATCGGCGGCGGTGGCCGAGCCGTCGACGAGCCGGCCGCCCGCGCCGAGCTGCCCGAAGAG
>RFKJ01000192.1 GCA_003694325.1 Deltaproteobacteria bacterium | reverse complement strand
GGACGCGGTCACCGGGACCCCCGAGTACACCCGGACCCCCTCCCAGTACATCGCCAGGTCCGGCACCCCGTCCCCGGTCACATCGTCCATCACCGACGCGAACCGGCCCAGCTCGTCGGTGTGACCCAGGCGCGGGTCCTGCAGGATCACCCGCGGCAGGTCGAAGGCGTTGTTCACCCCCTGCCAGGGCCGGTCCGAGCCAGCGCTCCCCGTGTCGCCCGTGTCGCCGGCACCGCCGTCCCCAGTCACCCCGCTGTCGTCGCCACCCGGGGGTCCGGGCGGCTGCCCGCCCCCACCTTTGTCCCCGGGCTGGCAGGCCGACAGGCTGCACAACATGGCCACCCACACGGACGCCCGAAGGATACATGCCGGCATCTCACACCTCCGGGGCCCAGGACAGCCGTTCGGGCGACAGGTACAGCTTGGGGCCCAGGGTGTCGATGCGGCTGCCCAGGAAGAAGTGCAGGTCGGTGCCCGACTTGTCCAGGCTGATGACGACGTCGTCGTGGAACGGTGCGCTGTCGTGGGTAAATGCCCAGAAGGGGAGTGGATCGCAGGGCCCCAGGCCCGCCGGCGTCTTGCGGGCCACGCTGGACAGGGAGGCGAGGCAGTCGACCTGGGTGATGGACAGCGCGGTCCCCGATACCGGAGAGACACGGACGGTGGCGGTGCCGTCCAGGGGGTGGCCGACTTCGGGCGAGACTACCGGGTCATCCGTCGGGTCGCCCTCGACCAGGAACTCCAGGTACACCGGTTCCACGAAGACGAGGTAGGCGTAGCTCCACGTGGGATCGTCCAGGACGTACTCGAACACGACCAGGGCGGCGCTGTTGGTCCAGGTGCTGCCCAGGGGCGCGCGGCTGCCCAGGTAGTCCACCAGGTCGTCGCGGGTCGTCACGGCGGGCAGGATCATCTGCCCGCTGACCACGCCGCCGGCCAGGCGATCGGCCAGGCGCTGGTAGGCATACCAGGCCAGGCGCGGGGTGGAACCCGCGGTGTCGGCGGTGTTGGCGATGGGGGCCCACTCCGGGTCGTCGGCACTGCCGCCGACCTGTTCGGCGTCCCGGCGCAGCCCCATGCCCTGGAAGTTCACCGATTCCCCCGACATCCACGAGTGCCAGCCGGCGGCGTCGGCCGCCCCGGCCAGGGCCGCGCCCAGGCGGCGCCACACTTCGAAGCCCTTCCAGGCGATGGGGTCGTCCTGGAAGGCCGCGGGGATGAAGTCGGTGGGGGGGATCAGATCCTTCGGATCCGTCGCTGTCGAGGACGGATAGTGCCAGTTTACCAGCGACGCGCTCATCCCCGCCTCGAACACCGAGATGCTGGCGTCGGTCAGGCCGTAGCGGTCCCTGTCGAACAGGTCGCGCAGTTCGGCCAGTTCCAGGTACAGGAAGCCGATGTGGGTGTAGCCCGTCAGTTCGTATTCCGCTCCGCCGGAGCCACCTCTGACCTCGTCCCCGGACAGGGTCTGCGGCTGTTCCTTGTGATACCAGTGCAGGTCGACGCCACCGACCAGGACGCGGAAGGCCCCCGCCGGGCCGTCGTCGGCTTCCCAGGCTTCGGCGCGGTCGCGGATCTCGTCGAGCATCGCCCCGAGGAAGTCCACCTTGTCGGCCCAAGACCGCGGGTAGTAGCCGTTTTCGTCGTACCACCAGGAGTCGATGCCCGGCAGGTGCAGCGGCACCCGGTCGGCGAAGGCGCCGAGTTCGTTGAACGCCTTGTGCATGGACCGAGCGACCCGGAACCAGATCGCCCCCCACGCCTGACCGGCAAGCGCCATGTTCACGGTGGCGTCCGTGGCATCCGCGGCGTCGACGTGCAGCCAGCTAGCCTGGGTGACTTCGTTGAAGATCTCGATGGCGGCGACGATGTCGCCAAGCACCGCGTCGGGGATTGCCCGCCGGACCCGTTCCATCGCGGCCACCAGCAGGCGCACCGCCCGGTCGCCGATGGCCGCGAGCACCCGCCGCTTGTAGACGTTGAACGGGTCCAGCGTCGCCCGGTCAACCGACAGCCCGTCGCAGGTGACGCCGGGGTACAGGTCGAAGGCGGCGCTGTCGTCTTCGGTGGATTCACCGGCGCGAGCGGGGGGCAGCGTCTTGCCCTCGTGGTCTTCGTGCCACACCAGCCGCGCCGGGTTGCGGACCGCGTAGTCGACACCCCCATCTTCCCGGGTCACCGTGCACGACAGGGTGGTGCCTCCTGAACCCAGCGTGAGGAAGGTCAGGATCACCTTGCGCTGCCGCTGTGCGAGAGCGATGAAGAAGTTGGCGAAGCGCGCGATGTTGGCGTCCGACACGATCAACGCGTCGAGCAGCGGACCGGGCACGTAATACTCGTCGGCGGGCTCACCGCCGACGTCACCGGACTCGAAGGGGATGGGCACGGTCTCGGTCACATCCGAGATCAAGCCCTCGGACAGCGCGACATCGGCGTCGGCCATCATCCCCCACAGCAGGTCGATGGGCCCCACCTGCCGCCCCACGGCCGCCCCAAGCTGCTGCCAGTCGCGGAGCTGGCTGTGGCCGGCCCCGAACTTGTCGAGCCCCTCCAGGTTGCAGGCGTAGGCCTGGGTCACGTTCAACCCCAGCCCCTTGACGACCGACGACTGCCCGTTGTTGGGCGGCCCCGCCGGGCGCAGGATGTCCGGCCCCCGCCGGAGCTGGCGCCGGAAGCGCCAGCGGCGGCGTTCCAGCTTTTCGAGACGGGCCACTTCGTCGGGCGGCAGCAGGATGTTGCGGGCGAGCAGTTCATCGGCGATGCCGGTAGCGCGCTGTTCGTGGGCGGCCCGCACGAACGAGACCCGGTCGGCGGGCAGGCCCGGGTCCATGGGCACCGGGTGCCCCTTGCACACCTGCCGTTGTCCTGCAGTGAAGGTGCAGCCGCAAGGCCACGCTTCGCTGCACCCCGGTGCCGGCGACGAAGTGACGGCCATCGGTCAGTCCTTGGCCACGATGGCGACGCCGGCGATGGGGGAGCCCGCGACGGTGCCGGTCACCCGGGCGCTGACGTAGCGCAGGAAGCCGCTGACTTCGACGAAGGTCGACTGCCCGGTGCTGTCCAGGGGGAGGCTGGCGCCGGGAATGGGGAGTTACTCCCCGTCGATGGTGGCGCTGTGGGTCAGCTCCAGCTTTTCTCCGCCGGTGCCGGTGCCCGGCGTCAGCACCTGGAACTGGATGCCGAGCGACTTGTAGGCGCCGAGGTCGGCTGCTTCGGACTGGGACAGCGCCCACCCGGTGGTGAGCTTGTTGACGGGGACGAGCTGAATGACGGTGCTGGCCATGTCGGCCTCCAATATAGCACGCAGACTCGATGACCGGGGACTCCCCCCAAATCGTCGTGCCAGGTCGTTGATGGCGAACCCGGGACCTCTTCCCGGGCCCTACAGAATGGCTACCCGCTGTACCTGTCGAGCAGGGGAGGGC
>RFKJ01000021.1 GCA_003694325.1 Deltaproteobacteria bacterium | reverse complement strand
GGCGCTGCCGCCGTCGCCGGCTCCTCCATCGGCGCTGCCGCCGTCGGCGCTGCCGCCGTCGCCGGCTCCTCCATCGGCGCTGCCGCCGTCGGCGCTGCCGCCGTCGGCGCTGCCGCCGTCGGTGGCTCCCCCATCGGCCGACGTACCGGTGTCATCGGATCCCTTGTCGCCGCAGGCGAGCATGGTGAGAGGCAGGCCGAGGAGCAGGGTCAGGGGGAGGTAGCGCATCGCGGTCTCCGGGGGCTGGGACGTCCATGATGACGGTAGCAGCATCGTCGACCTTCGGCACGGCAAATGCGGCACCCTGACGCGAGACTGCGGGGGGAGTGGTTGCCGGGGAGGGAGGAGCCTTGCCCTGCTCGACCGGTACGGGGGCCGCCGTGACACCCGGCCACCGATGGAGACATGGCGCGACTGGACGAGGGCGCCTTCCGGGGCTTCCTTGGGGGTGCTTGTTGACCCGGACCCGTTCGATTCCCCGAGCGGGTGCCCTTGCCCCTTGACCGGAGGTCTGCCATGCGCGGTCCCGTCCGTATGCTGTTGTCTGGTGTCTCCCTGTCGCTGCTGGGTGCCTGTACCGCCCCCGTGCCGGGTGGACCGCGAGATGGGGCTGCGCCGGAGGGTGTCGCGCACCGGTGGGGACCGGCCGGCGAGCCGGTGGGACCGCGAGCCTGGCGCGCGGTTCGCCACCTCGAGGTGACCCCCGAGCCCGGCAACGTCCCGGCCCCCATCCACATCGAGGTCGCCGGCTCCATGGCCTTCGTCAGCTCGGCCCACGCGCCGACCGTCGGCCTGGTGGACCTGGATGCCGGGGTGCTCGCCGATGTCTTCGAGCTGCCCCAGATGCTGGAGTACCCCCTGCTCGCCGCCGACCCCGATGCCGGCCAGCTCTACGTGGCCGATCGGGTGCTCGATGCGGCCCTTCGCATCGACGAGGCGACGGGCGACGTCTCCGATGTCGACCTGTGTCTCGAGGCGGTGATGGACCTGCGCTGGGACTCGGAGGGCGGCGTGCTGTGGGCTGCGGGGCGGGCCACGGACGGGTTCGCCCTGATGCGCATCGATGCCGACGACGGCTGCGAGGAGCTGCCGCTTCCCGCCGAACCCCTGCGGATCGACGTGGGAGACGACCGGGTCGTCGTGTCGATGCGCGGGTCGGGATCGCGGGGCGAGATCGCCGCCTTGGACGCCGGAAGCCTGGAAGAGCTGGCCCGGGCGACGACGGCGGCTCCGCTGGGCTCCCTGGTGGTCGACGATGGGGACGATGGCGATGACGCGGTACTCGCGGCCACCGGCTCGGCGATCTACCGCTGGTCGGGGGAGGGTCTCGAAACGGTCGCCGCACCCGCCGACGAGCTGGGACCGCTGAGCGTCGACGAGGAGGGAGGCGTGTGGACGATCCACAAGCACGCCGGTACCGACGCCGACACGGGGCTGACCTGGGGCGACGCGCTGCGCATCGTCGACGGCGAGGTCGTCGCCAGCTTCCACGCCGGCGCCAACAGCCAGTTCGGTGCCTGGGCCGCCGAGCCGGGGGTCATGGCCACGACCTCGGAGGATACCAGCGAGGTGTGGACCACCACCATCGATGGCGAACAGACCCGCATCCAGACCGGGTACACACCCTCCGTGGTCCGCACCTCACCGGCCGATCCGCGGCGCGTGGCGATCATCGACCGGCTGGGCGGCACCGTGCAGCTGTTCGAGGGGGATGAGCGTGTGGCCTCCTACGACACCGACGGATGGCCCAACGACCTGTTCTGGGCACCGGACGGGTCCAGCGTCACCGTCTACGAGACCGGTGCCGACCGCCTGGTCCGGCTCGACGCGGACACCTGGGAGGCCGAGGTACTGTTCGACGATGAGCGGTCGAACACCGCCCTCGTCTTCGGCGGCATGGCTGTCGCCGGTGACGTCATCTACGTCGCGGCGGGCGGGTTGGACGTGGTCCGGGCGCTGACCCTGGATGGGGAGCTGATCTGGGAGACCGCGCTCGGCGATCCCCTCGAGCGGACCTATCCCGACGACCCCGGGACCTTCTCCGTCGGGGTGGACGGGCGGGGCCGGATCTGGACCCTGCGGTCCCGGGACGCCAAGGTCGCGGTGCTCGACGCCGACGGGGAGCTGCTCCACCAGGAATGGTTGCCGGTCGACCTCAAGAAGGACAGCCTGTTCACCAGCCCCTTCGAGGTCTACGTGGGCCCCCATCGCATGGACCTGGACCGCCTGACCACCGACGGTCGGCCCGATGTCGACGCCGAGCGCGTGCTGGCGATCCACGGGGGACGCCTGCTGCTCGATGACGGAGACGGCTTCCACTGGCAGGGGGGCGACACCTGGGACCACAGCGACGAGATCTATGGGGGAGGGCACTGGGCCGGCTTCGACCCGGTCACCGGCGGGGTGTGGCTGTCCCGCTTCGCCACCGGCGAGGTCGAACTCGTGGTCGACCACTGAGCAGGAAGACCGCCTCGCCCGGATGTCGTCGCCCTCGGTCAGCAACGACCGCCGGCGAGGACCTGGCGCACCTTGGATACGAGGTCCTCGCCGCGGAACGGCTTCTGGATGATCCCGGCGGGATCCAGACGGGCGAGCTGCTCCATCTCGCTCTGCAACACCTTGGCGGTCAGGAAGACCACGGGCAGGGATGCGTGCTCCTGGCGGTCGCGCAGCGCCTGGAGGGTCTCCGGTCCGGACATGCCGGGCATCATCACGTCCAGCAGGACGAGGTCCGGTGGCTGCCGCTGCACGATGGCGAGCGCCTCCTGGCCGCTGGCCACGCTGGTCACCGCGAAGCCACCGATCTTCTCGAGCAACAGGCGGACGATCTCCCGGATGGCGGGATCATCGTCGACGTGCAGGATCGTGGGCGGACGAGTCATGGGCGCACCCCGGGCCGATCGACGGGCTGGACGGGGATGTCGAAGAAGAACGTGGTTCCCCCGCCTTGCGGGGATTCGTACCAGATCTGGCCGCCGTGTTCCTGGACGATGGCCTTGGCGATGGACAGGCCCAGGCCGGTTCCCCCCTGCCGGCGGGTGTCGCCCGCATCCGCCTGGGAGAATGGAGCAAACAGGCGATCCTTGAAATCGTCGGGGATCCCGGGCCCCTCGTCCTGGACGCTGAACCGGGCCACCCCGGCGGTTGGCTGGACGCCGAGGCGCACCGTGCCGCCGGGTGGGGAGAATCGCACCGCGTTGCCCACCAGGTTGGTGAGGACCTGCACGAGACGGTCGCGGTCGGCATGGACCTGGAGGGTGGACGCCGGGGGGTCGAGTTCCAGCCGGACTTCGTGTCGGCTGGCGAAGCCCTGCAAGGTGGCCGCGACGTGGGACAACAGGGCGCCGGCGTCGATGTCCGTCTTGTGCAGGTCCATGCGGCCGGTTCCCAGTCGCTCGAGATCGAGGATGTCGTTGATCAGCCGCACCAGCCGCTCCCCGCTGTCGTAGGCCAGCGACACCATGTGCGCGGCGCCCTCGGGAAGGGGACCGAAGGCGCCGTCGCGCAGCAGCTCCAGCGACCCCAGGATCGCCGTCAACGGAGTGCGGAGCTCGTGGCTGACCGTCGAGATGAACCGGTCCTTGAGCTGGTCCACCTCCTTGCGGGGCGAGATGTCCCGAACGACACCGAGGAAGCGCCGCGGCCCTTCGCCGACCAGCTCGCTGATGGACAGCTCGGCGTCGAACACGGTCCCATCCCGCCGCCGGCCCTGCACCTCGATGGTGGAGCCGACGATTCCGGCCTCGGGATCCTGCAACCGAGCCGCCAGGCCCTCGTGGTGCTGCGCGGCGGCCCGGTCGGGCATCAACCGGGTGAGCGGCTGGCCGACCAGCTCGTCGGCGGAATAGCCGAAGATCCGCTCGGACGCCGGGTTGGCGGACAGGATCCGGCCGCTTTCGTCGATGGTGATGATGCCATCGAGGGTCGCATCCACGATGGACTGCAGGTGCCGTTCGCGCTGGGCGATCTCCTTGTTGGCCTGCTCCAGCTCGGCCGTCCGCTGTTCGACCAGCCGTGCGATGACCCGGTTGCGCACGGCGAACGTGCGGAAGATGCCCGCCAGCGTGCCGGTCAGGGCCAACCCGGACACCAGCACCGTCCAGGAGAAGAAGCGTGCCGGTGCCGGGGGTTGCAGCGCGCGTGGACGGGCCACCGCCAGCAGGGGCGTGCCGATGCTCTGGAGCCGATGGGCGACGTGCAGTTCCGACTGCACCTCCGACAGCGGGATGGGGGAAGGCGGCTGCGTGCCGGTGGCGGCGTAGCGGTACAGCGGCGAGCGGTCGCGATCTCCGTCGGCCGGGTAGATCAGCAGGTCGAAATCGTCCTCGGGACCGCCGTTCTCTCCATCGATCGTCAGGGCAGCCTGGACGAGGCGGGGGATGTCGTACAGCCCGAGCACGACCCCCTGCAGCTTGCGTCGATCATCGCGTTCGAGGACCGGGGCGACGGCGACGAGCTGCTCGCCGTCGCCGAGTTGCGGATCGAAGGCCGGCAGGACGCGCACCTGGACCTCCCCGTCGGTGACCGCGGCGTCGACGACCGCCTGCAGCTCCGGCCGGCTCGCCAGGTCCATCCCGGCGGCCGCGGCCTGCCCGGCTCGGGGCGCGACGTACTGCACGGGGTAGGACGTGGCGGCCGGGAGTGCATCGGCCGGCCCCGGCGCGACCGCTGGTGCCCACATCAGGGCGACCAGCCCGGGATAGCGCGACATCATGCTCGCGGCATACCGGTCGAACTCCTCCGGCTCGACCCGCTCGGAGCAGTCGTAGAAGCTGACCATCGCCGGAATCGCGGCCAGCTCGGCAGCAGACTCCCGCTCCAGGCCCAGGAACAGGCCGTTGGCGGCGTGTTCGACGAGCGTCGCGTATCGCTCGGCCGACAGCCTCCACTCGTGCCGGCAGGCGACGCGCCAGGCACTGATGGTGATCAGCACCCCGCCGAGCAGGAGAGCGAGGATGGGCCTGCGGTGGGTCAACAGGTGCTCCCGTCGCGTCGCGGGCCGAGGAGCACCGGTTCGCCGGGATCGGTCGCCATGCCAGGCATTATCCCATCGGGGGCGCGAGGCTTCTACTGCTCGGCCGGATGGCGGTGGGAACCGGGAGACCGGGCGCTGTCCGTCAGGCGTGGATCCGGTGCTCCACCCGCCAGCCGCTGTCCAGATCGGTGAACCGGACGGTGACGGTGCCGTCGACATCGACCGTCCATTGCTCCTCGACCAGCGGTCCACCCTCCGGCATCGGGGCGATGCCAGCCCGGGACGGGTCGGTGCGAGCCGCCGGAGAGAAGGGAACCCGCAGCTCGCCGACCGGCACCAGGTCCCCGGCTGGGGTTCCGTCGGCCGCCAGGCGGTCACACTCGGCGAACCGGAAATGCCCGATGGTGTGGACGGGTCGGTAGCGGCGGATGACCGGGGCGCCCCCCGTCGGCATGTCGGGCCGGATCACCGGGTCGAAGCTGATCTGGCGTCCCGCGGACCATTCCCGGAACACCCCCAGGTGCCGCGAAACCCGGTCGTGGACGACGATGTCGCCGCGATGGGCCAGGGCCAGCCCCATCGCCACGGCGCCGGCCGGGTAGGGCGAGCGATGGACCCGCCGTCCGTAGTGCTGGCGAAGCTGGCGGGCGACGAGGGGCAGGCTGCTGGCGCCGCCGACGACGTAGACGCCGGCGATTCCGTGAGCCTCCAGCCCCGCCGATCCCTCGCCGATCAGCTCGGTGACCGTGTCGAAGGTCTCGGCCAGCAATGGGGCGATCCGCTGGTGGAACCGATCCAGCGGCAGGGTGACGGCGTGGTCCTCGTCGATGCCCGCAGACGCCCGCTCGACGGAGGTCAGCAGGGCTCCCAGCTCGACGACCACCCTCCGCGTCGACGGGTGGATGCCCTCCTTGACCTGCCGGCAGTGTTCGAGGAGTCGGACGATGGTGGCCGGCGACAGCGAGGTCCATTCCAGGCCGGCCCGGTCGAGCGCCAGCGCGAGGAGGGCGGCGTCGAGGTCCTCACCCCCGAGGTGGTTGCGGCCGGCATGGGCGAGGACCCGGTGCTGCCCGCCGCCAAGCTGCACCACCGTGGCGTCGAAGGTGCCGCCACCGAGGTCGTAGACCAGGACGTGCTCGCGGCGGCTGTTGAGGGTCCGGCCATGGCGATCGGCGTACTCGATGGCCGCGGCGGCCGGCTCGTTGAGCATGCCCTGCACGTGGAAGCCGGCGTCGCGAAACGCCTGCAGCGTCAGGAAGCGCCAGGTACAGCTCGCGGCGGCCGGGACCGCCACCATGACGTCCAGGCGGTCGTCGTCGGCTTCGCGGGGCAGGTTGCTGTGGTGGAGGAGGGCGTCGCGGAGCGCCCGCAGGTACGCGGTGAGCAGCGCCAGGACGGTGGGCTGGTCACCAGCCGGGACCCGCCGGTCGGGGCCGGCCTGCGGCCCACCCAGCAGGCGCTTGAGCCCGCGGACTCCCTGCCAGCCGGGATCGAGCAGCCTGCGGGCGGCTTCGGGTCCGAAGACCCAGGACGATCCGTCGGTGGCGGCGAGCGTCGGCCAGGCATCGATGCCGTCGGCGTCATCGTCGAACCGCACGATGGGGGTGTGGCCGCGGTCGACGGCGGCGACGATGGTGCGGGTGGTTCCGAGGTCGATACCGAGTTTCACGGGAGCCTCCAGCCTGGGCGCGTCGGGCGTAACTCATGCTTGCGTTACGATACCACCGGCCATGGCCGGACGGGGAGAGGGAGCCGGCGCGCGGCGCCGGCGACGGGCGTGCCATACTCGCCGGCCATGAACCGGACGGCCCCGACCCCCTGGCAGGCACCCCCGCGACCGGCGGTGGCGGTGGCCCTGTGGTTGCTGCCCCTGGTGGTCGTCGGTGCCATCTACGGCCCCCCGGCGTTCCACGCCGAGTTCATCAGCGACGACTGGGCCCTCCTGCTCCACCACCAGCACCCGGGCGACATCGTCGGGGAATGGACGAAGTCCACGCACCTGCACGCCCAGGGGATCGATGGCGGCTACCTGTGGCGCCCCCTGACCTCGACGGTCTACCAGGTCGTGGGCGAGACCTTCGGGCGCACGCCGACCGTGTTCCGGTTGCTCAACGTCGGGATCCACGCGGTCAACGTCCTGCTGGTCACGGCACTGGGCAATGCCTTTGCCCGGGGGGGCGGGCTCGAGCGCAAGGCCCCGGCAGAGCCGACCACCCTGGGATCCCTGCTCACCGGATGCCTGGTGGCCGTGGCCCTGACGGTCCACCCGCTGATCCCGGATGCCGTCGGCTGGTGTGCCGACACCTACGACCTGATGGCAGCGGGGTTCCTGCTGCTCGGGATCGCGGCATCGCTGTCCTCGCGGGCCATGGTCTCCCTGGCGGGTCCGGGGGCCGCCCTGTTCCTCGCCCTGCTCTGCAAGGAGAGCGCCGTGGCATTCGCGGCGGCGCTGGTGGGGGTGCTGGTCATCTTCGGCTGGTGGCGGCGGGCCGTGGCCGTGGGCGCGGTGCTGGCGGGGGTGGCCCTGGTGCATGGCCGCTGGCACCACGCCATCGTCGGGGACTTCCAGAACAGCGCCCTGGACCTGATGGTCTGGCCCGACTTCCTGGGGCTGTGGACCGATTATCTCCGCTGGCCCCTGACGATGCCGGTCCGCGCGGGGTTCACCCACGCGGTCACGCCGGGGCAGGAGCCGATCTCGGTCCTGGGCGTCGCCCTGGCGGTGTCGGGTCTCCTTGCCTGGTTCGCGGCTGCGCGCAGTCGGTGGGTGGGAGGACGGTACGTGGCCTCCGCCATCGGTGTCTGGGTGGTCATGGTGTCCCCGGGGGCGATGGCGGCGATGGGCTTCGGGCAGCAGGCCAGCCGGTACCTCTACATGCCCATGGTCGTCGCCTGGCCGTTCATCGCGGGCGCCTGGCGGGGGTGCCGGCGACCGCGGACCCTGGGCGCGGTGGTGCTCGTGGCCTGGATCCTCGTCTGGGCGCCCCAGGCGGTGGTCCGGATCGGCCAGTGGCAGAGCGACCGGACCCTCTACCTGGCCGAGCTGCGCCAGGAACCGGACAACCCCCTGGCGCAGAAGGCGGTCGGCCGGCTGCTGGTCCAGGCCGGCCAGGTGGAGCCCGGTCTCGACCTGTGGGAGGAGGCGCTGGAGCACCCACCGGCCAGTCGGTTCATGATGGACCTGCAGCAGGAGCGCCTCGACTTCGCTGTGGCGGCGCTCCAAGCAGGGCAACCGGACCGGGCCCGCGTGCGCCTCGCGCAGTTCATCGCCGACGAGCAGGCCGCCGGTCGCGAGGTGGATGACAGCGTGTGGCGGTTGTGGGAGCGGGTCGGGGGAGATCGGTGATCGGCGGCGTTACGGTTGGGGAGGACGCCCGGTCGTGTGAAACCGGGTGCAGGATGATCCCGGCACGGCGCCCTGGTCCTGTTCACCGTCCCTGGAGGCCACGATGATGCTCCTGCTCCTCGCGCTCGGCTGCACGGCTGCACCCCAGGCCGCGCCCTCCTCCGAACCGTCCGCCGGCTCCCAGGCCGAGCCGTCCGAGGCGGGGACTGCCGAGGCGCCCGAGGCCGGTGCGGTCCCTGCGCGGCCCCTCCCCGGTTCCGAGCCGTCGACTCCGGCGGAGCAGGCGGCCGTCGAGAAGGCCCGGGCCGCGGCTCGGACCCTGGGCCAGACCCTGAAGTCGGAGCTGCAGGCTGCCATCGCCGACGGTGGCCCGAGCCGGGGCATCGCCGTCTGCAACGTTCGCGCCCCCCAGGTCGCCGCGGCCGTCGCCCAGGAGACCGGGGTTCGCATCGGTCGCTCCTCCCTCCGCCTGCGCAACCCGGACAACGCCGGCCCCGACTGGGTGCGGTCCTGGCTGCAGGCGACGGGTGAACGCAAGGCCGAGGGACTCGCCCCCGAAGCCCGCATCGTCGACGTCGACGGCACGCCGGTGGCCCGCCTCATCGTGCCCATCCCGGTGGAGCCTGTCTGCCTCGCCTGCCATGGGCCGGCGGACACCCTGGCGGCGGACGTCGCCGCGGCGCTGGCCGAGCGCTATCCCCAGGACGCCGCCACCGGCTACGCGGTGGGCGACCTGCGCGGCGTCCTGTGGGCGGAGGCGCCGGTCCAGACCGGCGGAGCGGCGGTCGGTGCGGAATCGGCCGGTGGGTGAGAGAATGCCCGAGACCTCCCGCGACCTGTCGCGGTGGGCGTCGTGGCGGGGGCAAGCCGGGAGTGACGATGGGAACCGATCGGGCGCATCACTGGAACGAGATCTACCGTCGGCGGGATCGAGAGGAACTGAGCTGGTTCCAGGCCGAGCCGACGGTGAGCCTGCAGCTCATCGGGTCGGTGACCGGCCCCGACGCCAGCGTGGTCGATGTGGGCGCCGGTCGGTCGACGCTCGCCCGACACCTCCTGGACCGGGGGTACGAGGATGTCACCCTGGTCGACATCGCCGAAGCGGCCCTCACCGCGATGGCCGAGGAACTCGGCGGCCGCGTGGCGACCATCTGCGCCGATGTCACCGCCTGGACACCGCCGCGGACCTGGGATCTCTGGCATGATCGAGCCGTGGTGCACTTCCTCACGGACCAGGCAGACCGGGACGCCTACGTGGCGGCCTTGCGTCGGGCCCTGCGGCCGGGCGGCCACGCGGTGATCTCGACGTTTGCGCTCGATGGCCCGGAGCGTTGCAGCGGGCTGCCCGTCGTGCGCTACGGCCCCGACGAACTCTTGGAGCTGGTCGGCACCGAGGACTTCGACCTGCTGGCGCACCGCCCGGAGGTCCACCGCACGCCCCGGGGGGGCACGCAGCGGTTCCATGCGGTGCTCCTGCGGCGTCGTTGAACCGTCCTGCTCGGACCGGTCTCCGTGGCATCGTCGTCGAGGGGAGAGGGGCGCGCTCGGGCGGCGGCCATGCGAACGTTCCTGGGCGTGCTCGTCGGTCCCCTCCTTGCCCTGGGGATCGCCGAGGCGGCGCTGCGGGCGTCGCCGCTGTGGTGGGAGTGGTTGGGGCGCTTCGCCATCGGCCAGCCGCCGCGCACCGAGCTGGTCCTGCACCGGGCGCGGGAGGCGGTCACTGCGGGAGAAGACGTCAAGGTCGTGATCCTGGGCAGCAGCGTGGCGGCGCAGGACGTCGACGAGCGGGTGCTCGGGCCCCAGCTTGGTGGGCCGCACGCGGTCGTCAACCTGGGGTTGAATGCGTCGCCGTTGTGGAACACCGCCATGCTGCTGCCCGGGGCCCTGGAACTGCAACCAGAGGCCATCGTCCTGGTGTGCGCGCCGGGTGAGATGGGAGCGACGATCGATCCCGATGCGCCTCGGCTGTTCGAGCCCGGGGTGCTGTGGCAGGTGTACGACCTGCGGGACCTGTGGGCGGATCGCGCCGGCGTCGCCGATCGGGCGCTGCGTACGGCCAGCCGCTGGCTGCGCTATCGGTCAGAGCTGCGGGGCCTGCTGCTGCTCGATGACGACCGGGGTGGCTTCGAGGATCCCCGCGACAAGACCCCGGTGGACGGGCGTCCGCTGGCAGACGGGGTGCGCCGCCACGCCGACCTGATCATCGACGCCCATCGGACGGTGGACGAGCGGAACGTCCGGGCGCTGCGGTTCATGGCGAAGGCCGCCGCCGAAGCCGATATTCCGCTCATCGTCGCGGTGGCGCCCATCCACCCCGACGTCCAGAAGCTGGCACCGACGCGGCAGCTCCACGAGTTCTACTGGAGAGAGGCGCAGGCCGAGGGCTTCGACCTCCTCGACATGGGCCGGGGGCTGGACCCGGCGGACTACCCGCCCACCGCCTTCCGCGACGCCGTGCACCTCGGGCACCGTGGACAGCAGTCCTTCACCGCCGCCGTGCGCGATGCCCTCGCATCCCGGGGCGTGCGCTGATGCTGTTCAACAGCTTCTCCTTCGCCGTGTTCATGCCGGTCGTCTGGCTGCTGTGGCTGTGGGGAGGCCCCCGCTTCCGCAAGGCCGTGCTGCTGGTCGGGAGCTACCTGTTCTACGCCGGCGGCGACCCGCGCTTCGTGCCGCTGCTCTGGCTGAGCACCGGGATCGACTACGGCGTGGGGCTGCTGCTGGCGCGGGCGGAGCGACGGGGCCTGCGGCGCCTGCTCCTGGGACTGTCGCTGGTGGTGAACCTGGGCGTGCTCGTCGGCTTCAAGTACCTGCCCTTCGCCCTGGCGGCGCTTGGGGTCGGCGGGTGGGAGCAGGCGCTGTCGACCCAGTCCTTCCACGTCTGGGGACTCGTCCCCGCCGGCTTGAGCTTCTACACCTTCCAGACCCTGTCCTACACCATCGACGTGTACCGGAAGCAGACGGAGCCCTGTCGCGATCCGGTCGAGTTCGCCCTGTTCGTGGCCTTCTTCCCCCAGCTCATCGCCGGTCCCATCCTGCGGGCCGACGAGTTCCTTCCCCAACTCCGCGCCAACCGGACGCCCGCCCGCCGAGAGATCGTCCAGGGTGCGGAACTGTTCGCCCTGGGGCTCGTCAAGAAGGTCGTCATCGCCGACAACATCGGCACCCTCATCGACCCCGTCATGCGCCGCCCCGAGCTGTACACGGGCGCCAGCGTCGGGGTGGCCTCGCTGCTCTTCGCTGCCCAGATCTACTGCGACTTCTCCGGGTACTCGACCATGGCCCGGGGGCTGGGCCACCTGTTCGGCTTCACCATGCCGCGGAACTTCGACAGCCCGTGGATGCAGGGCACGCCCCTGGGCTACCGCCGCGGCTGGCACATCACCATCGCCCGCTGGTTCGGCGACTACGTGTACAAGCCGCTGGGGGGCACCCGCGTGTCCATGCCGCGGGCGGTGTTCAACATCATGCTGCTGTGGCTGCTGTTCGGCATCTGGCACGGTGCCGGCCCCACCTTCGCCGTGTGGGGACTGTTCAACGGAGTCGTCCACCTGCTCTCCTACCTCGCGAAGCGCTGGGGGTGGCGGATGCCGGACTACCCGGGCAAGCGCCTGGTCGGCGTGGTGCTCATCGGGGTCTTCATGATGCCGAGCTTCCTGTTCTTCCGGGTCAGCAGCGTGTCTGCGGGGCTGGTGGCGCTGCGGCGCATGGCCGTGCTGGCACCGGACGGCGAGGACATCTTCCGCTACGGTTGGCCCGCCCTGCTGGTGCTGCTGGTGCTGCACGCCGTGGCCTTCCGTTGGTACGACGAAGACCTGCTCAACCGCGTCGGGCCGGTGTGCAGGACGCTCGTCTTCGGTGGGGTCGCGCTGCTCCTGCTGGTCGCCGCCCCCGCCGCGCAGCCGTTCATCTACTACCAGTTCTGACCAGGGCGAGGCCCTGGATCCGGCGGGTGTGCAGCCCGCCGACCAGCCGTTCGGTGCGGTCGAGGAAGGCGTCGTCGGCTTCGTCGTCGCCCTGGACGATGGCCAGTCGGACCCAGGCGTTGTCGCGGTCGGCTGCGTGGGCGAGGCGGGCGGCGTGGCCGTCGAGTCGCACCACGAGCGGGTGCTCGGCCGTGGTGGGGAGCGGGCCTTCGATGTCGTCGAGCTGGGAGAGCATCGGCGTGCAGTCGAGGTGGGGGCCGCAGAGGTCGATGGCCTCGACGAGGTCGGGGTCGCCGAGATGGTCGGGGGCCGCGCGCACGAGCCGCCAGCTCGTGGTCGCCAGGCCGATGCGGCGATCGAGGGTGGGCGAGAGGGTGTCGACGGTGGCGTCGACAATGACGACATCGGGCACACCTGAACCGCCGACCCGCAGCCGCCAGGCGCCGTCGTCCAGGCGCGACAGGCCGGTGATCGCCGTCGAGGGGGTGGCGCGTTCGCGCGCGTCGTCGAGGGTCGCCCGCACGGCGTCCGCCAGGTCATCGGGGGCGACGGCGGCGAGCAGGCGCTGCTGGAGCAGCGGGAACAGGCGGAAACCGATGGGCTCGATGCGCTCGAAGGAGGGCCAGGTTCCGCTGCGCAGGAACCAGCCGACGGTGGCCGTGCCGTGCTGGGGGCCGGCCCGCGTGGCGGCGGCGGCGCTGCACGACAAGGCGACCAGCGGTGCGTCGGACCCCAGGCAGAAGCCCACCCTCAGGGCCGGGCCGCCCCGTTCCCGGCGCAGGATGGCCAGCTCCTCGCACTCGTCGCCGGCCTGCAGCGGGACGGGAGCGTAGGGTCCGAAGCGGTCGGCGTCGGCTACCGGGTCGGTCACCCGACGGCCGTGGCCGGCGAAGATCACCTCGACCAGCCCGGCGCGGGCGAGGAGCTGCACCGCCAGCAGGCGGCCGACGGCGGCCAGTGGATCGGGGTCGGGGGCCGGCTCCAGCAGCAGGCGGCGGACGTCCACCGGGCCCACCGGCAGGCCGAGGTCGAGGCGATGCGCGGGGATGTCGTGGTCGTCGTACCAGGCGGTGAGGGCGTCGAGCCAGGCGGCGTAGGTCTGGGGCTCGGCGTGGGGTGCCAGCGCACGTGGGAGGTGCCACGCCGCGTCGCGGCCCAGACCGGCGATGAGGACGCGGTCGCGGTGGCCCAGGCGGCTGCCGGCGGCGAGGCTCGGTCCCCAGGTCTTCAGCTCGGCCCGCAGCCCGGCGGCGATCCGGGCGCGCCAGCCCTCGGCGAGGCCCTCGGGCAGCTCGCCACGGGGGTCGCGGATGGCTGTGGTGGCGGTGTCGAGGGCCATGTCGAGGGCCGAGTCGGCGTGGGTTCCGAGGCCCGCGGCGATGCGGGGGAGGAGGCCCGCCGGGAGGGGTGTGGGCTCGCCCGCGACGTCGACGGGCACCATGGGTTGACCGGCCAGGGGGCGCAGCTCGACCAGGTCGGCGGCCGAGGTGCGGGTTGCCAGCGCGCGAAGTGTGTCGGGTGGCAGCGGAGCGCCCCGCAGGGTGGCCTCGTCGAGGGTGGGCGCGTCTTCGACCAGCCAGGCGTCGTCGAGGGTCGGCAGGCGGTCGGGGGCCCGGGACGTGGTGAGGATCGCGGCCCGGGCCGCGGCGAGGAGCCCGGCGACCAGCGGGAGGGCAAGGACCGGGTGCGGTGGGCGCAGGGACACGCGGTCCTGTACCCCGGTGGGAGTGGAGCGGGCCGCTTGTTGCGGGTCGACCCGGTTAGTCCTCCCCCATGATGGTCGCCGTCCTCGCGCTGCTCGCCTGCACCTCGCCCCGGGGCTCCGACGGCGCTTCGAGCGGTGCAGACGGAGGCGCCGCCGACGACACGGCGGGCGACACCGGCAGCAGCGGCGTCCCCGACCCCTCGGTGTACGACTGCCGCGCAGAGCGCGTTCCCGATCGGGTCAATCCCATCGATCCGGCCTGCATGGTCGACCGGACCTGCAAGACCCGCCTGGTCAGCGGCCACCGGGGCATGGGCGGAACCTTTGGCGCCGTCGCGCCCGAGAACACCGTGTCCGCCGTGCGCGCCGCCATCGCCTACGGCGTCGACTACGTCGAGACCGATCCGCGCCCCACCGCCGATGGTGTGCTGGTCAACGTCCATGACACCACCGTCGATCGCACCACCGACGGGGAGGGCACCGTCAGCGAGATGACGCTGGCCGAGGTCCAGGCGCTGCACATCGAGGCCGGCGACCTGCCGGGCGATTTCTCCTGCGAGCGGATCCCCACCTTTCGGGAGATACTGGAGACCGCCCGCGGCCGTGTCCACGTGCTCGTCGACGCCAACAAGACCGACCGGGTGGACCTGCTCGTCGCCGACATCGTCGAGACCGACAGCGTCGACTGGGCCATCTTCGACACGTCGAGTGTCGACAAGATCGACCAGGCCCTGGCCATCGAACCCGATCTGTACACCATGATCCGGGTCGACACAGAGGAACAGCTCGACGAACAGCTCGCCCACTTTGCCGATCATCCACCGGTGATCGTCGAGATCGACGACACGACGCCGGAGCTGGCCGAGCCGGTGCTGGCCGCCGGCCACCGCCCCCTGCGCGACATCTTCGTCCAGGACCTGATCGTGGTCGGGGCGGAAGACTACGCCGAGTACGACGCCGCCTTCGCCGAGGGGATGTTGATCGCCCAGTCGGAGCGGCCGGAGCTGGTGCTGGACTACCTGGGGCGGTGAGGGTCGGCGGGGCACGCGCGGGGTGGGTCATCGCACCACCACCGCGCGGCCCGGGTACAGGAAGACGTCGGCCCCGTCGACGACTTCGATGGCCATGAAGCCGCCGTGGACCAGCCGCAGGTGGCAGCTTGGACAGAGGCAGCGGAGGTTGGCGTCCTCGTCGGTGCCGCCGAGCGCACGGGGTTGGACGTGGTGGACCTGGACCCGCAGGCTGCGGGTGCGGCACTCCGGGTTGGCGCAGGTGTAGTCGCTGGCCGGCCGGATCCGGCCGGTGCCGCGTTCTCGGGGGAGCTGCAGCGTGTCCAGCAGCCAGCGCGCCGCCTCGAGCACCCCCTCGGCGACAACCAGCGGGTGCGGACGATGGTCGGGGGCGGGATCCGGGTCGTGGAGGGCAATCCTGATGCCGGCGAGCGGCTGTCCTTCGACCGGGGGCGGGCCCAGCGGCCGCGCATCCGCCGTCCAGCCAGCCAGCCCTGCCGAATGGCCGCGAGTTTCTGTCAGTGGCGCGTCCGCCAGCCGGTCCTGCCGTCGGGCGATCGCCCGCCGGACCAGGTCGGGAGCGTCGTCCCGGAGGGCTTCGTAGCGACGCAGCCGCGCTCCATCCCGACGCCGCGCTTCGTCCCGACGCCGTGTGCTGCCGCGGCCTCGGCGAGCGACTGTCCGTTGCAGCTCGATCGTCGGGAGCTGGTCGACGATCGCCAGCCAGCGGCGCAGCTCGTCCGCCGTGTGCGAGAGCGAGGCGAGCGCGCGGGCCCGTTGCGTGGGCAGGCCCTGGTCCACCGCGCGAGCGAGTGTCGGCAGGCCGGCCATGGCTCTGCCCTCTGCCCGGAGCCGCCAGGCGTGGCGCACCGACATGTCGAGGTCGTTGCGGACCCAGTCGTCGAAGCGGTCGAAGCCCCAGCCGAGGTACATCCAGCGATCGTGGATGTCGACGAGCAGTCGGGCGAGCGCGACCCGGCGCTTGTCGCGCGCCGCCATCAGCACTGTTGCTCGGTCGAGCGCTTCGTGGAGGGTGGCGGGGTCCGTCCACGGGCCCAGCAGCAGCGTGGTCGGGTCGTCGACTTGATCGGGGAGCGGGTCCGGCCAACTGGCCGGGGACAGGTCGGGTGGGGGTGGTGCTGCCCGCGCCTGGTCGAGCAGGTCGGCAGGCAGCGCCCGTTGGGCGTGCCAGGCCAGCATCTGCTGGTCGGCCACCCGGTCCGGTACCCTCCGCCCGAGCAGCAGGCGGGTGCGCCGTCGGGCTCGGCGGACGGTCGCCGCGTCTTTGCCCGTGAGTCGGTCCGGTGTGCCGAGGTCAGCCGGTGGATCGGCATCATCGCCCGCGCCGGCCAGCACTGCTTCGATCCAGGCGCGCTGTTCGTCGGGGTGGATCCGGCCCGGTGCATCCAGGGCCCGGGTCAGCGGCACGACGCCCTCGACCACGGCTGCCTTCACCAGGTGGAGGTCGCTGCGCAGCAGGCGGGCGAGCCGGCGCTGCCAGGATGGGTCCCAGCAGATCTCCTCGCGGATGAACGCCGTGAAGGAGCTGTAGCCCAGGGGTCGCAGATCCTGCTGCTGGATGAAACAACAGACCCGGGCGAGCCGCAGGTCGATGGCTCCCGCCGACCGGGCCAGCGCCCGCGCAACCTGCCGCACTCGGTCGATGCGCGGGTCACCGGCCGGCCACGCCCGCATGGCTTCGACGGCCAGGTGGGCGAGGAGCGGCGCGTCGGGGCGTGGCGACTCCTCGCTCCTTGACCAGCTTCGCTCATGGTTGGGTTTCCCGAGCATGCACACATCATAACAGATTCTGCCGTCGCCACACCCCCAGCCTCAAGAATTATCGGACAGTTTCTGGTCTGGTTTGTCGTGGACTTTCGATGTAGGCGCGCGAGCCCGGGCGGACGGGCCGGGGGGTGGTGGCGGAGGGTGGAGGCGGAAGGCGACCGAGGGGGACGTGGTGCGGCCGAGGACGCCTGGTTGCCGAACGCTGGTGGTTGCGGGTCCGCATGACATCCGGTGACATCTCGTGACATGCGAGAGAGAGAGAGAGTAGCGTCTGTCCATCGAATCGACGGGGTGGTCCCGCAAAGGAGGGTTCGATGACATGTTCGAAGACTGTCGCGAAGGGTCCGGTCATGGTGTACTCCGGGGCGAACGCCACGACGTGGCTGTTCTTCCCTCTCACCGGACCGATGGTGACGACGCAGATGGACAAGGCTCGTACCGCGCTGGAGCTGGAGAACGCGTCGGGGAACGTGCAGGTGCAGCCGGCGCTCCAGCATTCCGATGACGGGGTGACCTGGGATGCGGCGGTCTACTTCGGCGACGCGCAGACGACGACGGAGCGTACGACCGACGGGACGACGTACGAGACCAGCTTCACGGCGTTGCCGACGCCGTCCAAGACCTTCGTGCGCCTCGGCGTACGGGTCAAGAACAGCTCGGGCACCGCCTTTGCTGCCGGGCTGGCCAGCATCCGCGTCGAGACCCGGAGCAACTGATGGCACTCAACGGAAACGCGACCCTGCCGTCGCCCTATGGCAAGGGGGCGCTGGGGTTGTCGGGGTCGGCATCAAATTGCTCGTCGGGCGTCCAGGACATCACCGGTTCAGGCATCGCGGGTGCCGGAAGCCACCTGGCGGGTCTGCCCGGCCTGTGCGGGACTCAGGTGGTGGCTCTTGCCCAGGAAGATCCGACAGGTCCGGGTTCGCTCGATGGTGGAGGAAAGTGCACACCACGGAAGGGAAAGAAGTGTCCCGATTCGACCTGCCCTAAGGATGAGGGGCGCGAGTACCGGATCGATGAAGACTGCAACTTGACGTGGTCGGCGTGTGACCAGAAGTACTGCGTCGCCGACGACGGGATCTCTTCGATCGTGCTGGGGTAGCCGTTGCAACGCGGTGCCCGATGGACAGGTGTCGCGATGCTGGCGGGGTGCCTGTTCGCAGTGGGCTGGCTCTGGAACGGAGGATCGGGTGGCCGGGCTGGACATCAATTGGCGGAGTCACCTTTGCCTGGCGAACCTGCCACGGAGGCTGAAAGGCGTGGGAACCCGGGCGCGGTAGGTGGGGGGCGCCCGGCCATGCAGCATGCCCCCACCAACGTGAGAGATCAGGCGCGTACCGCGCCGCCCGAACTGTCGCGAGCGACCATGCAGGTCGACGGCAGCATCGATATGGACGTCGGCTTGCTGGAGGGACGGCAGGCATTCGTGATGGGGTGTGGAGAGATCGTGCCGGTGGCTCCGGATCTCTCGTTCCATATGGATGTCAATGTGCAAGGATGTCTGTTCTCCGTCGTCCTGATCGATGCGCAGGGCAGCGTTGCGCTTGGCACAGGTGAGCTGGTCGGGGTGGACGGCCCCGTGCCTGAGTCGGGGCCCATACAGCGGGATGACGTTGTGCTCCAGGGCCCGTCTGATGAGGACTTTCTGCCCTGGTCAGAGCAGATCCAGCGAGCCGAGCGCAGCCTGCAGGTGATGGATGATGCGTGCACCAACGGAATTCTTCCCGACGACTGCGAATCAACCATGGTGGCGCCCCTGCGTGAAGACCTGGCCTGGATGGAGGAGCTGACCCCGTTGATGCTTGCTCTGTCGGATCGCGGGACATCGGTGTCGGATTAGCATGGCTCGTGCACTGGCAACCTGGTTCGGCACCTCGGCCCTCGCCGGGGCCGTGGCCGGGTACGCCGTGCGACGCGTCGAGGAGCCGACCATCCATTCTGCCGCGCCGCTCCGTTCGCTTCGATGCCCGGATACGGGCGCACCAGGGATCTCCCCGCGGGACGGTGACGTGGGCCGAGCCGCGTCCCCTCGTCGGGATACCCCCGCTCCGGCCGCCGATGCGGCCTCCGATGAACAGGCTGCCATGGCGACGCTGGAGCGACTGTCCATCACTGGGGCGCGCCAGCCGTGGACGCAGCGACAGCTCGGCGATCCGCTGTGGGGTCCACGAGCGGTCGCCCAAGCCGCGCAGGCCTGGCAGTTGTTCCTCGACATCCCCTTGGAAGTGGACTGCGCCGAATATCCGTGCCTGGTGCTGATGGACCGCCAGCTTGCCGAAGGGGCCATGCCATCGGACTTCGACGTTCGCGACGCCATGGAAGAGACCGGCCAGTGGCCGGCCGGCACGCCGTGCGCGATCACCTATGAAGACATCACGGTGTACGGGGTGGCGGCGTGTCACGAGGCGCCGGAGGACGTGCAGACGCGCTTCTTCTGGCGGGCCCAGGAGGCGGCGGCCGAGCGCGGTGATGCCATCGCCATGGATCGGTCCGAGCGGGCGCACGAGCGCCTGGAGGCCTTGGCGCCATGATCGTGTCGGCGCACCGGATCTGGCGTCTGGTCGCGGTCGCGGCGGGTCTCGTGGTGGGGTTCGGGTGCGGTTGGCTGCTGCCGCAGCCGCAGCCGCAGCCGCAGCCGCAGCCCGCGACCGGTCCATCCCTCCCGGCTCCTTGCCAGGATAGAGCCCCGGTGGCAGCACGGTCCCACCTCGGCGGCTCGGGTGCGGGCGGTGATGCCCTCCCTGTCGCGCCCCCGGTGGTGGAGCGAGCGCCGGGCGACTCCACGGCCGGCGCCGCGCTCGCCGACGATCGGGCCGCCACGACGGTCGAGCGACGGAAGGCTTGGGTATCAGGACTCGGGGCGCTGGAGGATGCCGGTCGCGACGCCGTCCTGGTCGACACGGACTGCCAGGGTGGCCCTTGCGCGAGCGCCTGGGTGATCGACGGAGGCGACCTGACGGACCCCGAAGTGCTCGGTGAATTCGTTGAGATCAGCCGCCAGGCAAACGCCACGCTCGACCCGATCGTCGGGAAGTTCTACCAGCGCCCCGGCGGCGCCGTGCTCGTGTTGCAGGCGGTAGACGAGCCGGGCCAGCCACCATCGTTCGCCGAGGAACGCCGCATGGAGGACATGGCGGATCGCGTGGGAGAGGTGGGTGACACGGGCTGAGGGTGGCCCGCGCCTACTCCACCGCCAACCGCCCCCGCCACCCATCTCCGTCCACGTCCATGAAGAAGGCGTTGGTCATGGCGTAGGGGGTCGCGTTGCGCCAGATGTCGCCCTGGCTGTCGGTGCCCTCGACCTCGACGGCGAACCAGGCGTCCTGGTCGGTGCTCACCGCGAAGCTGTCGTCCAACCACACGCCGTCGGTGGCGCTGTCCAGGGGCTGCTCGACGATGACGTCGCTGTTGCGGTAGATCCGCAGGGTGCCGGGGTGGATCCAGCTCGGGGCGGCGACGTGGACGTCGATGGTGGCCTGGTCGGCGACGACGGTGTCGCCGGGCAGGGAGTCGACATCGCCGGCGTGCAGGGTGGCCCGCAGGGTCGTGCCGGCCGCGACCACGACGTGGCCGGCGCGCAGGGCGGCCAGCAGCCCGTCGGTGCTGACGGCCGCCGGGTCCTGTGTGTCCAGGAACACATCGGTCCGCCCGAGCCCGCAGGGGATGAACCGGTAGTGGGAGTCGGAGACGCCGACGGGCACGCGGATGTAGCCGAAGTCGAGGTAGCTGAACCAGTCCTCTCGCAGCTCGGCCAGGTCGTCGACGCCGCCATTGAGCAGCTCGAACAGATCAAAGTCCCACGACCAGTAGTCTTCGCGGTCGGGGGCGCCCAGCTCCGGGTCGTAGCGGGCGATGTCGTTCATGCCCGGGGTGCGCGGGTGGTTGACCTGCAGGATGGCGTCGGGACCGGCCAGCGCACGCATGCGGGCGAACAGTTCTGGGGTGGTCTCGCGCTGCTCCCACCAGCGGATGGCGCCGCCGTTGGCGCCGTCGGTGGGGGTCAGCGGGTAGAGGTTGTAGTGGCCGCGCAGCAGGGTGGTCAGTTCCGTACCGACGAAGACCTGCATCCGACCGTCCAGCCCCATGGCCCGCGCCAGCTCGCGGTAGTCGGCGATGCCGTCGTGGTCGGTGGTCACGGGCAGCTCGACGCCGGTCGCGGCGCAGGTCGCCAGGCGGTGTTCCATGGGCAGGGCACCGTCGAAGCTGGGCGAGGCGTGCAGGTGGCTGTCCATGGACAGCCAGCGGTCGTGGGGGACGGCTTCGGCCAGGGTGAGCCGGACGTCGGTCTGGTCGCCCGCGGCGACATCCACATCGGTCCATCCGGACTGTTCGTAGCGCCAGGAGTGCCCGGCGGACACCGTGTAGCTGCCGGGCAGGACCGGCAGATCCAGGCTGCCCGTCGTGGTCCACACCCAGGCCGCGCGGCTGCCATCGTGTACGCCGAGCGCACTGTGCAGGTCGGCAGGCAGGGGCGAGTCGGGTGGGGACCCCTCCCGCCAGCGCAGCTCGATCACACCGGGCAGGGGGTCGCCCTGGTCGTCGACCAGCTCGACGTGGAGCACGCCGGGTGGGTCGAGGGTCAGCGTCAGCTCCGAGCGGTCCTCGGCCAGATCGATCTCCAGCGGGTCGGGGATGGCGCGTCCGGCGGCGTTGGCCAGGGCTGTGGCCGGCTGGCTGCCGTCCAGCGCACCCAGCGCGGCGGCGTCGGCCGGGCCGGCGGCGTAGGGGCCGAAGCGCCCGGCGCCGGCGGGCAGCTCCACCCGCTCATCGTCGCCGACGGCGATTGCCCAGGCCGTCCACTGGCCGGCGGGCAGCCGTGCCCACCAGGCGCCGTCGCTGTCGCTGCGGGCCACGGCCTGGACCCGCTCGTCGGCGTCCAGCAGGTGGATCTGTACGCCGGGCACGGGGTCTCCGGACGCCGCGTCCTCCACCGCACCTGACAGCGTCAGCAGCGCCTGTCCCTGGCCCTCGCGGCGGCGCGCTTCGGTGCCGGCGAGATCTGGCGCGATGGTCAGGCGGCGCGACAGCACCAGGGACTCGCCGGGCTGCACGCTGGCCTGCGGATGATCGGCCAGGAAGATCCCGAGCCCGGCGGCCAGCTCGGACAGGGCCGAGATGCTCAGCTCGTCGGCGTCTTCCGACCAGACGGAGAACGCCGCCTCGCCCTGGCGGCCGACGAAGCTGGCGGCGGTGATCGTCCCCATCTCGGGGCCCTCGTAGCCGCGGCCCGGCGCCCAGGGCAGCAGATCCTCACCCGACGCGAAGATCCCCTCCTGGGCGGTGAACTCGGCGGGCTCTGCGCCGGTGTTGGTCAGGGTCGAGGTGATGATCAGCGTGTCGGAGGCCGGCGGCAGCTCGTAGGTGGTGGTGATGTCGAGGTTCAGGTCGTCGAGGAGGGGGGCGTCGTACTCGAACAGCCCGGTCATGAAGCCCCAAGGGACGTCGGTGCCGTGGGCCTGGACGATGGCGCTGCCGCCGTCGCTGCCGTCGGCGACGATCTCGACGCGATCCGCGTGGAACAGGCGCGACATCGAGAAGCCCAGGAAGAAGTCCTCCAGCGTGTCCCGACCGAGCGTGCCGTCGTCGCGCACGATGTCCAGGTCGATGATCTGGCCGCCGGTGTCGACGTAGCCGTGGCTGCGGTACGCGCCCTGGATCACCACCTGGACGCGGTCGTTGTACAGCTTGACGTCGCCCACCTGCCCCTCGGCGGTGATCCCGCCGAACAGCGCGTCCTCGCCCCCCTCCACCACCACGCCGGCACGTGCTTCCTCCGGGCCGGCGGGGACGGTCGGATCCACGCCCAGCGTGGGCCCGGCGCTGTCGGACGTGGAGCTGTCCAGGTGCGAGGGCGAGCGGCAGGCCAGCAGCCCCAGCAGCGCCAGGCCGGTCACTGTTCGCGACCCGGCCAGGCGAACACCGCAAAGTCCTTGTCGCCCAGGCCCGCTTCGATGGCCTTGTCCATGGCCGCCGCCAGGCCCGGCAGGACCACGAGGTCGTCGGGGCCTCCGGCGGCGTCGATCATCAGCCGCACGTCCTTGCGGGCCATGGTCAGGGCGAAGCTGGTGTCCATGTCCGGGGCGGCGACCACCCGCTTGCCGATGAAGGGGATGGCCCCACCGGCACGGAACACGTCGAACAGGGCGATGACGGCGTCGGGGGGCAGGCCCCGGGCCTGGGCGATGGCGAACAGGTCGCCCATGGTGCCGGCCAGCGCGATGAGCATGCCGTTGCCGGAGATCTTGTGGACTGCGGCGAGGTCGGCTCGCTCGCCGACGTGCCACAGCCGGCCGGTCATCTGTTCGAGGATCGGGGTCAGGACAGCGGCGTCTTCGTCGCTGGCCGACAGCAGCATCAGCCCGGTGGCGTTGCGGGCGTCACGGGGCGACATGAACACCGGGGCATGCACGTAGCGCACCCCCTCGGCCCGCAGGCGGGCGGTGCGCTCCGCCACCAGGGCGGGGGCGTTGGTCGAGTGGTCGATCACCCAGGCGCCCTGCGGCAGGGCGGGCAGCGCCTGGGAGAGCACCGCGTCGACCGCGCTGTCTTCGGCGAGCACCAGGTGGACCCGGTCGGCGTCGGCGACGGCGTCGGCCGGGGTGGCTGCGGCACGGGCACCGGCCTGGACCAGGGGTGCGGTCTTGTCGGGGGTGCGGTTCCACACCACGAGATCCTCGCCCCGTTCGAGCATTTTCAGGGCAAAGCCCGAGCCCAGCAGTCCGGTTCCCAGCAGTGCAGTCGTCGCCATGTCGTCCTCCTCGGTGAACCGGGGAGGTAGGCCGGCAGGAGCGTGGCCGCAAGGGGGGCGGTCACATCGCCAGGTCGGTCAGCAGGTAGACCCGCCCCGCCCCGTACTCACCGTCGGTCTCGGTCTGGTCGTACCGCGCCGCACCCACGGCGAGGTCGGGGCGTCCGTCACCGTTGGCGTCGAAGCCACCGACCAGGCTGGTGCCGGCGTGGTCTCCGAAGTGTTCACCTCGGAGCACCCGGGAGGCATCGGCGCCGGACACGGTTCCCTCGATGGTGCTGGGGAAGAGGTAGACCTTGCCGGGAAGATCCTTTCCGTAGTTCCAGTCCCGGGGGGCGGAGATGGCGAGGTCTTCGAGCCCGTCTCCGTCCAGGTCACCCGGCGACGCCAGCCCACGGCCCAGCCACTCGTAGCCACGCTCGGGGAGCACGGCTGCGTGGGCGAGATCGTCGAGCATGCCGCCCGCGGTGATGGGGCCGCGCACCAGCCAAGCCTTGCCACCGCGGGTGTACGCGTCCGGATCCATGCTGCCGCTGATGACGAGGTCGGCGTAGCCATCGCCGTTGGTGTCCGGGTGCACGAGCGGGGCGGTCCGTCCGACATTGGCAAGCTCGCGCTGTCCGTATAGCGCGATGGTGTCATCATCGACGTCGACGTCGTGGTCGATGGGGCCGGGGATCAGGTACACGCGCCCCGCGTGGGTCGCGTAGAGACTGGTGTACGGTTCCGACGCGAGCAGGTCCGGGATGCCGTCGCCGGTCAGGTCGCGGTCGCCGACGATCTGCGTGCCGAAGCCGCCGGCCATGTCGCCCCCGGCGATGCGCCAGGTGGCGGAGTCCTCGGTCACCCCGCTGTCGGGAGGCACGGCCCAGATGTCCACGACGCTGACCCCGTCCGCGGGCCGCGCCGAGCCGATGGCCAGCAGCGGCAGGTCCGTGCCCGCGCCCGGGAGCAGCTCGACCGCAGAGCCGAGCTGCTGTTCATCGGTCGAGCCATCGATCGCGATGTCGGCGTCGGCATCCGACAGCGAGCCGGTCACGGGTCCGTAGAAGACCAGGGCGTGGCCGCCTTCGACTTCAACGGGCTGGTGGCCATAGGGCACGCCCACCACGAAGTCGTCGTATCCGTCGCCGTCCAGATCCCGCCCGCCGCCGATGGGCCAGCCCACTCCGGAGTTTGTCTCGATCGACCGGAACGACGCGGGGGCCGTCGTGATGTCGCCGGAGGGTGTGTCCGCGGGGACGACATAGACGGTGCCGGGTGCGTCGGCCCCCTCTCCCGGCATCAGCTCCCAGGGTGCGCCGACCAGCAGGTCGTCGGTGCCGTCGCCGTCGATGTCCCCGCCATCCACGAGCTGCGCGCCCAGCATCGAGTAGACCTCTCCCTGCCAGATCCGGGTGGTGTCGGCCAGGTCTTGCGTCGGTCCGGCGTCCGACCCGTCGCAGTCCTCGTCGACACCGTTGCCCGGGATCTCAGCCTGTCCGGGGTTGATGCCGGCTTCGGCGTCGTCGCAGTCGTCGATGCCGTCGGCGTAGCCGTCTTCGTCCAGGTCGACGGGCGGCTGTCCGTCTCCCGTGTCGCCCGCACCACCGCCGTCGCCGGGCGACCCCTCGGCGCCCTGCGACGTGCCGGAGTCGTCGGCGCCGACTGCCCCGGGGGGCGTGTGCGTGTCGCCCGATGGGTGGCAGCCCATGGCCCACATCGCCAGGATCAGGTGTGGCGTCCCCGCGATCATCGGGCGGCCCGCCCGGGAGTGCCGCCGAGAGGCCAGGGGGCCCGCCGTGGCTGGGTGCCCGCGTGGTGAACTTCGTCGGGGCGGGGGTTGGAGTGCATCAGGTGCGCCTTCGTGGGAGGCCGCGAACCGTGCGGCGCCCTGCCGAGGGCTTGCGGTCTGCGCGAGTCCAGTATGCCCGCTACGATCGCGAGGCACAAGACCGGCGTTGCCCCCGAGTGCGGGCTCTCCGTGTGCCCATCGCGGCCGGCGGTGGGTCACTGCCGGGTCGGCTCGCCCCTTGTCCCCACCGCCGGCCCCGGCTAGTCGCCGCCCATGTCGACGTCGTCGCCCTCGCCTGCCCCCCGCGCCGTGCGCACCTGGCTGTCCGCGGTCTTCCTGATGATCGTGGTCATGACCATGGTCGGCGGGATCACCCGGCTGACGGGCTCCGGCCTGTCGATGGTCGTGTGGCACCCGCTGATGGGGGCGATCCCACCGCTGTCCCATGAAGACTGGCAGCGGGTCTTCGACCTGTACAAGCAGACGCCGCAGTACCAGCAGGTCAACGACTGGATGCAACTCGCCGACTTCCAGCGGATCTTCTTCTGGGAGTACCTGCACCGGTTCATCGGCCGGTCCATCGGGCTGGTGGTCCTCCTGCCCTGGCTGTGGTTCCTGGCGCGGCGCCAGCTCAGCCGCAAGCTCGCCGGGCAGACCGTGATCATGCTGCTGCTCGGCGGCAGCCAGGGGCTGCTCGGCTGGTACATGGTCAAGAGCGGCCTGGTGGACGAACCGCGGGTGAGCCACTTCCGCCTCGCCGCACACCTGCTGCTGGCCTTCACGGTCGCCCAGTACGTGCTGTGGGTACGCCTGTCGCTGTCGCCTCGTCGTGGCGACGAACGCCGGGTCGGCGCGGGCGTGCGGGCGCTGCTGGTCGGACTGTTCGCCCTGGTCTTCGTCCAGAGCGCCTGGGGCGCCTTCATGGCGGGCACCCACGCCGGCCACTTCGCGTCCACCTTCCCCGACGTCAACGGACACTGGCTGCCCCAGGCTTTCGCCAGCGGCAACACCAGCCTGCTGTGGGCCATGGTCGACGAGGTCGGCCCCATCCACGCCACCCACCGCCTCCTCGGCTGGACGGTGGGGCTGGTCGGCGGACTGACCGTCGGCGTCCTCGCCCGGACCCGGGCCCCGCAGCTCACCGGAATCACCTGCCTGCTTCTCGCCCTGCTCACCGTCCAGGTGCTCCTCGGCATCCTGACGGTGGTCATGGGCGTGCCGATCTCCATCGCCGTTGCCCACCAGGTGGGCGCCCTGCTGCTGCTGTCGACGGTGACCGCGGCGCTGGAGCGGGCGCGACGGGGGTAGTTGCAGGCCGCGGTATCCGGCCCGGGCGTCCTCGGCGTGGTCGGTCTGCGCGCGCTGTAGTACAGCGCCATGGCGGCGGGCTGGGGGCTGTCGCCCTCGGCGGTCCACCCCTCGGCCACGACCCGGGCCGCTCCGTCGGCTGCGTCGGTGAGATCGATCCGCACCACCGCTCCCGACAGTGCGAGGTGCACCCAGGCCGTGCGGCCGTCGGCGGAGAGTTGCAGCCCCCGGGGCGCGTGTCCGGGCAGGCGGGGGGCCTGGATGGCCTGCTGCTGCTCGACATCGACGACCAGCAGATCCTCGCTGCCCTCGCACAGCGCGGACAGCAGCGAACCGTCCGGGGACAGTGCCGCGGCGATGGGCGTGGCGAGGCCCGCCAGGGATCCGCTGGTGGATGCGATGTCCATGCCGAAGCCGCGCTCCAGCCGCCCCGCAAAGGCCATCTCGTCGAGGTCGACCAGGGACAGGGCCGTCCAGACAGTCTGGTCCGGGTCGACGGCCTGGGTGGGGTTCCACAGGAAGTGCGGCACGACCGCGAGATGTTCGCCCACCGCCATGGCGTCGAAGCCGTAGGGGATCGCCTGGCTGACACCGGGATCGTCGTCTTTGGTCACGTCGCCGAAGATGGCGGCGACCACCGCTTCAATGTCCACGTCAACAAAGCTGTTGCGGTTGACGAAGTGGTGACTGATCAGCAGGCGGCCGCGGGTGGCGTCGAACGCCAGGCCCCGCGGGTCCCAGCCACGGCTGGGGATGGGCCTCGACGTCGATGGGGGCGAGGTCATCGCCGAAGCCCGGCTTTCATGAACGGTTGCGCAGCAGGCTGTCCGGGTCGTAGCGGTCGACACTGTTGCCGGCGAAGTCGGTGACGTAGATGCAGCCGTCGTCGTCGGTCACCACCCCGACCGGATCGGCGCCGGCCCCGACGCTGCGCTGCTCCCCG
>RFKJ01000191.1 GCA_003694325.1 Deltaproteobacteria bacterium | reverse complement strand
GAGCTGGCGGGTGCCGAGGCCCCCGGGGCCCCCGAGCCCCGGCCGCCCGACTCGGCCTCCACCGAGGTCCCCGCCGGCCCGGATGCGGTGCCGGAGCCTCCGGCCGCACCCCTGTCGGAGGGGGCCCCCACCCATGGCTGGGCCATCCAGGTCGCCGCCTACGAGGACCCGGACCAGGCCGACGCCGAGGTGGAGCGCCTGAGCGGCCAGGGCTACGCCGCCTACCGCACCGCCGCCCTGGTGGCGGGCCGGACCTGGCACCGGGTGCGCATCGGCGGCTACGACTCGCGCGAGGACGCCGAGGCGGCCCGGGAGGCCCTGCAGGACCAGCTCGGCGTCACCGATCTCATCGTCGCCCGCGCCCCCTGAGCCGGTCGACGCCCCGGCTGGCCGACCGGCGCGCCGGGTCCGTCCCCGGGCTACCCCTGCCGGCCGACATGCGCTATTGTCTGCCGGGTGTCCGTTCGGGACCGAAAGACCCCGTGCGCTGCGGCCTGTGCCCCCCATCCCCGGAGATGGCTCCCATGCTCGCGCTGTCCCTCGCCGCGCTCCTCACCGCGTCGCCCGCCTCCGCCCAGTCCTTCTCCGGATCGGGGACGACCGTCAGCAGCGGCACCGCCCCATCGACGCCGGACTACTACATCGTCGCCCCGGGTGACACCCTCTGGGACATCTCCCGGACCTTCCTGGGCAACCCCGAATACTGGCCACGGCTCTGGTCGATCAACGACTACATCACCAACCCGCACTGGATCTACCCGGGCAACCGCATCGTGTTCCGGCTCGGCACCGACACCGAGCCCCCGGTGGTCGAGCTGGAGGTGGCCCCGCCGGAGGAATACCGCCCCAAGGCGCTCTCCTTCGAGTACGCCGAAAACGAGTGTGGCCCCGACGTGCGGTTCACCGGCGCCCGCGACAGCGACGAATACGTGGCCACCGGGTTTCTCGCCGACAGCGACGACGTCGACATCTACGGCAAGGTCTACAAGGCCAAGACCCGCCAGTACTGGCTGGGGGAGGGCAACCTCCTCTACCTGAAGCTGGACGACCCCGACGCCTTCGACTGCGGCGACATGCTCACCATCTTCCGGCAGACGGAGAAGAAGGTCCGGGACCCCCGCAAGCACAGCACCCGGTATGGCTCCGCCTACCGGGTCGTCGGCGAGGCGCGGGTGGTCCACCGGGTCGACGACATCGTCGCGGCCGTGGTCCGCACCTCGTACTCCGAGATCGAGCGCGGCGACCTCGTCGGTCCGCTGATGCCGGTGGCCGTCGAGCTGGAGACGGGCGAACCCTCCGGCAACCTGGCCGGTCACATCATCGGCCGCCCCACCGACGAAAACCACCTGGTCAGCATCGGCGAGACGGTGTTCGTCAACATCGGTCGGGCCGACGGGGCCCGGGTCGGCGACACCCTCTGGACGGTCGTCCAGCGCGACGAGGCCATCGATCGCGACGAAGAAGACGAGTCGCTCCCCGAGCAGGTGACCGGTCGCGTGGTGCTGGTGCGGGTCGATGAGTACACCGCCACCGGGGTGATCATCGACGCGGCCCGCAACATCGAGGTGGGCAACCGCCTCGTCCAGAAGGTCGACAACCGGTAGCCGCGCGGCCGCCGCACCGATAGGAACGAACCGGTCCGAGCCCGCTCCGGGTGCCCCCCGAGGCTCCCGTGGAAGTTCCCGCATTCTGGGCTGAAGCCTGTCGGCTGTCGGCCCGGGTCGACCTGCGCCCCCTGGTCCCCCTGCTGCGGCGCCAGGCTCCCCCCGACCCCCAGGCGCTGACCGCAGCCGGTGTCGCCCCGCGCCATGTCCGGCGCCTGCTGGGCGGCGCCCCGGTCTCCACCCGGCACCCGTTCCTTCGCCTCGTGGACGATGCCTACCCGCCGCTCCTCGCCCAGGTGGAGCATCCCCCGGCCGTGCTGTTCCTGCGGGGGAACCCGGCGCTCCTCGACGCGCCCCGGATCGCTGTCGTCGGCAGTCGGTCGTGTACCCCGAAGGGCCGACGGATGGCCGGCCGCCTGGCCCAGGCCATCGCCCAGGGGGGCGGCGTCGTGGTCAGCGGGTTGGCCCACGGCATCGACCAGGCGGCCCACGAAGCCTCCCTGTCGCGGACCATCGCCGTCCTGGGCCAGGGGCTCGACCAGCCCCTCACCCGACGACAGGCAGACCTCGCCCGGCGGATCATCGACGCCGGGGGGCTGCTGGTGTCGGAGTTCCTCCCGACCCACCCCGCGAGCCGGTACACCTTCCCCCAGCGCAACCGGGTGATCGCCGGGTTGTCCAAGGCGACCGTGGTGGTCGAAGCCGGCCGACGCAGCGGGGCGCTGGTCACCGCCCGCCTCGCCCTGGCGGCCGGGCGGGAGGTCCTGGCCGTACCCGGCTCCCCCCTGGACCCGGCCAGTGTCGGCTGCCTCGACCTGATCGCCGATGGCGCGGCCCTGGCCCGTGACGGGCGGGACATCCAGCCCTACCTGCAGGGCACGCCCGCCGAGGGCGCGGCGTCGCCCTCCGGCGGTCCACCCGGCCCCGACCCCACCCCGCCGCCGGGGATGAGCCGACCCCTCTACGACGCGCTGGCGGAGGGCTGTAGCCTCGACGTGCTGGCCGCCCGGGTCGGCGCACCGGTGTACGAGGTGAGCGCCACCCTCGCCGCGCTGGAGTTGACCGGGGTGGTCGAGCGGTTACCCGGCGAACGCTTCGTTCTCCGTTCGCATCCCTGAGCATCTCGATGGCGCCGCCCATCCCTGAAATCCTCGAGCTGGATCCGGCCGCAGCCGGCATGCTCGACCTGCTGGTCGAACTCGGTCACCTCGACGACCGCCTGCTCCAGATCGTCAATGATCGTCTCCTCGACCTGACGCCGGCCCCCGGGCCGGAAGGTACCGGGCCGGTCCATCCCATCGACCTGGCCACCCTCAAGCGGGTCGCCGCCCAGGTGATCCAGGAGAACATCGACGACGCCGACCCGGAATACCGGCGCGCACTCGAGCGCGAGTGGCCGCTGCTGTTCCACTGACCGCCGCGTCCCCTTCCCACCCCCGCTCGGCCCACCTCGGCAACGAGGAGCCGCAGGGACGGGCCGCGGGGACCGGGCCGCGCGACCGGCGACAACGG
>RFKJ01000020.1 GCA_003694325.1 Deltaproteobacteria bacterium | reverse complement strand
GTCGAGCCCGGCTCGCCGGCGGCGGTCGCCGGCATCGAGCCGGGGGACCTGTTGCTGGCGGTAGGGGAGCAGGAGATCGACGGGGTGGACCGGCTGGCCGCGGCGGTGGCCGGCCGGCGGGTGGTCAGCCTGCGGATCTGGCGCGACGGCGGCGAGGCCTGGGCGATCGTGGCGGGGCTGCCGGTCGGGGAGTGAGGCCGGCCGGCCGCGGCCGGATCAGCGCTCCCAGTCGTAGAAGCCCTTGCCGGTCTTCTGCCCCAGCTCGCCGGCGGCCACCTTGGCCCGCATCAGGGCCGGCGGCTCGAAGGCCGGGTTGTTCAGCTCCCGGGCGAGGTACTCGCCGATGTGCATGCGCACGTCCAGGCCGACGAGGTCGGACAGCTTGAGCGGACCGATGGGGTGGCGGTAGCCGAGCACCATGGCGGTGTCGATGTCCTCGGCGCTGGCCACGCCCTCCTCCAGCATCCGGATCGCCTCCATCCCCAGGCACACGCCGAGGCGACTGGTGGCGAAGCCCGGGCTGTCCTTGACGACGATGCAGGTCTTGCCGAGCCCCTCACCCCACTGCCGGACGGCGTCGAGGACCGCGGGATCGGTCCCCGGGTGGTGGACCAGCTCCAGCAGCTTCATGATGTGGACGGGGTTGAAGAAGTGCGTGCCCAGCACCCGCTCGGGGTGGGGCAGCCCCTCGGCGATGGCCGCGATGGACAGCGAGCTGGTGTTGGTGGCGAGCACGCAGCCGGCGGACACCTGCCCCGCGACCTCGGCGAACAGGTCGCGCTTGAGCTGCAGCTTCTCCGGCACCGCCTCGACGACGATGTCGACGTCGGCGACGGCCTCGCCGAGTGATGCGCAGGCCTGCAGCCGCGCCAGGGTCGCCTCCCGGTCGTCGGGGGTCACCTTGCCCCGCTCGACGCCCTTGTCGAGGTTGCGCCGCACCCGGTCGAGCCCGGCGGCGAGCACGTCGGGGTTGGCATCGGTGAGGCGGACCTGCTGGCCGGCCATCGCCGCGACCTGGGCGATGCCGTGTCCCATGGTGCCGGCGCCGATCACGGCGACCCGTTGGATCTGCATGCTGGTGCTCCTTCGTGCCGTCCGGCTCTCAGACGGCTTCGACGATGGTGGCCACGCCCTGCCCGACCCCGACGCACAGCGTGGCGAGGCCGACCTGCTTGCCGTGGCGGTGCATGGCGTGGACGAGGGTGGTCAGGATGCGGGCCCCCGAGCAGCCCAGCGGGTGCCCCAGGGCGATGGCGCCCCCGTGCACGTTGACGATGTCGGGGTCCAGGTCGAGGTCGCGGATCACCCCGAGGCTCTGGGCGGCGAAGGCCTCGTTCAGCTCGACCAGATCGATGTCGGAGAGCTGCATGCCGGCCAGGGCCAGCGCCTTGCGGGTGGCGGGCACCGGGCCGAGGCCCATGGTCCGCGGGTCCACCCCGGCGGCGGCGCAGGAGACCAGGCGGGCCATCGGGCGCAGGCCCAGCTCCCGGGCCCGCTCGGCGGTGGTGACCAGCAGGCAGGCGGCCCCGTCGTTGAGCGTGCTGCTGTTTCCGGCCGTCACGGTCCCGCCCTCGCGGAACGCCGGGCGCAGCCTGCTGAGCTGCTCGAGGCTGGTGTCGCGGCGGGGGCCCTCGTCGGCGTCGATCACCACGGTCTTGCGACGACCGGCCGGGGCCTCCACCGGGATCAGCTCGGCGTCGAAGGCGCCGGCATCCTGGGCGGCGACCGCCTTGCGGTGCGACGCCAGGGCGAAGGCGTCCTGGTCCTCCCGGGAGATCCCGTGGCTGTCCACGATGTTCTCGGCGGTGCAGCCCATGGCCTCCAGGGGGAACATCGCCTCCATGCGCGGGTTGGGGTAGCGCCACCCGAGGCTGGTGTCGTAGATGGTGACGTTGCCGGCCTTGGGGGTGGTGTTGCCCCGGGGCAGCGAGTAGGGCGCCCGGCTCATCACCTCGACGCCGCCGGCGAGGTAGACCGACCCGTCGCCGCACCGGGCGGCCCGGAACGCCTGGTTGACCGCTTCGAGCCCGCTGGCGCACAGGCGGTTGACGGTGACCCCGGGCACCGACTGGGGCAGCCCGGCCAGCAACAGCGCCATGCGGGCGACGTTGCGGTTGTCTTCGCCGGCCTGGTTGGCGCAGCCCATGAACACGTCGTCGATGCACGCCGGGTCGATGCCCGTGCGCTCGACCACCGCGGCCATGGTCAGCGCCAGCATGTCGTCGGGGCGCACGGTCGACAGGCCGCCCATGAACCGGCCGATGGGCGTGCGGAGGGCTTCGCAGATCACGACGTCAGGCATGGCGACTCCGAGGCGGTGGGGGCACGACGGCGGTGCCCGCGACATGGCGGCAGCTAACCGCTGCGTCGCGCCCTGGCGGTCGCAGGGGGGCGGCTCAGCCGGTGTTGACCCGCGCCTCGTTGGGCCGCCCGTCGATGGCCTGGAGGGCGGCGACGGCCGCCTTGGCGGCCTCAGCCAGCTCGTCCTCGGTGCCGCCGAGGTAGACCCGGCCGTAGGCGCCGACGGCGTTGAACTCGAGGACATCGATGTTGGCGGCCTTCTCGGCCTCGTTGGTGGCCAGCAGCGCGTAGCCGGCGGGGTGGGTCTCGAGGATGTAGAGCGTGTACCCCTCCTCGAGGAAGTTCCCGTGGCGCATGCGGTTGACGATCTGGCTGTGGTAGCCGGTCACCCCGGTGATGGTCTCCTCGGAGACGACCCGCGGCTTGAGGCGCTGGTCGAGGGTGAGGTCGAGGGCCGTGAGGATGGCCTCCCCCGCGGCGCGGACCTGGCCCTGGTCGTAGTCGTGCAGCTCCAGCACCCCGAAGCGACGCTCGACGATCTGCATCGAGGGCGTGCAGGTGGTCTGCTTCAGCGCGATGTCGCTGACGATGTTGATGTCCATGCCGGGGGCCACCTCGATGAACAGCGAGGCCTGGCCCTTCAGCGGGTGGTAGCCGCGGCTGACCGTGCCGAGGAAGCCGGCGGTCTGCGGCTGCAGGACGTCGATGTAGGTGAAGCAGCGCAGATCGATTCCGCGAGCCTGGGGAGCCATGGCGACCTCGGGACGGGGAGGCTCTTCTACGCGCCCCCGGGGGCGGATGTCAACCTTCGACGGTCCGGTCCGAATCGTCGGCCGCCCCGGGGTCGGCACGGGCACCGGGCCGGGTGGACCCCGATGCCGCCCCCCGCCGCCTCGGCGCCGACGATGCCGGGCCGGCGGCGTGCTACCCTGCGCGGGCCGGCCTGCCTGCGATCGAAGGAGAAGGGCGGATGCTGTGGATCGTGGTGATGGGGCTGATGGGCTGCGCGGGCGAGTGCAGGCCCGACTCCCGCATGGACGGCACCTACGCCGTGTGGTCCTACGTCACGGCTCCCACCGAGGACATCGAGGGCGAAAACATCGCCGCCTACCCCTGGCCGGCGATGTTCTTCAACGGCTGGTCGGAGTGGACGCTGGAGTACATCCCGGCCCAGTCCGTCGTGCAGATCGAGCTGGATGGCCAGCCGTTCACGGCCACCTTCCACCGGGAGCCGGACGACTGCGAGAATTTCACCCTGAGCTTCTCGGGCACCTGGTTGTCGGAGTGGGACACCCGCCACAACTTCCAGTGGGACGGTGACCTGGCCTACCAGGGCCCGCAGATCGGGGGCACCTTCCAGTACGCCGATACCTGGTCCGATCCCGAGACCGGCGAGACCGGCAGCATTTCGATCCCCCTCGGGGAGATCGCGATGACCGCGGGCGCCGGTGGGGGGGACTCCGGGCTCTGACCCGCCGCGCCGCGAGGGGGATGGAGCGAGGGGCGCCCCTGCTCGACCGGACCCGGGGTGCGGCGCGGCGGGCGGCCGCGGTCGGAGTTAGGCGGGCGGCATGTACAACCTCGCGATCTCCATCGGCGTGGCGTTGCTCGCCTTCCTGGGCGGCTACGCCCTGGCCGGCTGGCTCGCCGGCATCCTCCCCGCGCTGCTGGCGGGCGGCGTGGCCTACTTCCTGCTCGCCCGCCGCACGGGCCGGCAGCTCGAAGCCCTGATGCAGCGGGCCGCCGACGCCATCCAGAAGGGTCGGATCGACAAGGGCCGGAAGCTCATGGAGCAGGGCTTCGGCCTGGCGAAGTGGCAGTTCCTCATCGCCGAGCAGATCCACGGGCAGCTCGGCGCCCTGGACTACCTCCAGCGCCGCTACCCGTCGGCGCGGGATCACCTCGCCAAGGCCTGGTCGCGCAACTGGATGAGCAAGGCGATGCTGGCCTGCATCGAGCACCGCGAGGGCAAGCATGACGCCGCCCTGGCGCAGATGGAGGAGGTGTCGGGGCCGGGGGGCAAGGACCCGGTCTACTGGGCGCTCTACGCCTGGCTGGCCATCGACGCCCGGGATCCCGACAAGGCGCTGGCCGTGCTGGTGCGGGGCATCGAGAAGAACCCGGACAGCACGGCGCTGAAGGAGCTGGCCGACATGGTCCGCAACAAGAAGCGGATCAAGCCGCAGAAGGCCTTCTCGGCCTTTGCCCCCGCCTGGTACCAGTTCTTCCCCGAGCACATGTCCCGCAGCCAGATGATGCAGATGCAGGGCCAGCGGCCCGGCGGCTACTCCTACCCCCAGCCCAAGGGCTTCCGGCGCTGACCGGGCAGCGGGGGCCGCCCACCGGGGACGGCGCATCGGCCTCGGCAGGGTGGCGGCCGGCGTGCCGGCGCCCGGGGGGACACGCCCGGCGACCGCGTCGCGTCAGCGGTCGTACCACTCGGGCTGCACGAGCTGCTGGTAGTGGTCGACCCGGAACGGGTTGATCCGCTCCTTGAGGGCGCCCAGGGCCATGGCTGCGCTCACCTTGGTGAACCAGATGTACATGTCGCGCTTGTAGGGCACCCGGGAGAGCAGCCCGCGCAGCAGCCAGCGCTTGTTGACGAGCTGGCGATTCATGGCGTGCAGCGCCTCGGCGATCTCGTGCCGATCCATGTAGTCGCTGTCCAGGACCGGGGTCAGCCAGTCGAAGTCGTCGAAGTCTTCGTAGGTGATCTGCCCCGAGGCGATGGCCTCGTCGAAGATCGGCGTGCCGGGGACCGGGGTGATGGGGTGGAAGGCGGGGAAGTCGACGTCGAGGGCCCGGGCCATGGCGAGCTGGCGCTGCAGGGTCTCGGGGGACTCCTCCTTGACGCCGACGATGAACGTCGCCTGGAGGAACACCTCGGGGTACCGCTCCTTGAAGATCCGGAGGGCCTCGGTGCCGACCCCGCCGGCGTAGAAGCGCTTGTCGAGCAGGGACAGGCCGTCGTCCTCGGCCCGCTCGATCCCGATGAGGATGTGGGAGAGGCCCGCCCGGACCAGCTTCTCCAGGATCCCCTTCTTCTCGTCGCGGACGATGCAGTCGGCCCGCATGAACGCGAACCACTTCGTCTGCATCCCGCTGCGGAGCATCCGCTCGGCGAAGGCGTCGTTGAACCGGGGGTCGATGTTCCAGCTCTCGTCGACCCAGACGTAGGACCGCTTGCCGTGGCGGTAGTACAGCTCCTCCAGCTCCTCGAAGACCCGGTCCACGGACTTGCTGCGCCACCGGGGCTGCAGGACGGCCTTGCCGGTGGCGTCGTAGCGACGGTCGGCCATGGTGGTCCACCAGGCGCAGAAGCTGCACCGGCTCACGCAGCCGCGGCTGTGGTGGATGGTCGTGCCGCCGGGGCTGAACAGGTAGCGGGACTTCCCGTACAGCTCCATGGGCATCAGGTCGTAGGCGGGCAGGGGCAGGGTGTCGAGATCGTGGACGAGCTTGCGGGGGGCGGTGCGGTGCAGCCGCTCGCCGTCGTGCCAGGCGATGCCGTCCACCCGGTCGAGGTCGGGGTCCTTCCGGGCCAGCTCGGCCACCAGCTCGACGATGGTCACCTCGCCCTCACCGATGGCGATCACGTCGATGGGGCTGTCCGGGCCGAGGTAGCGCTCGGCCATGTTGGTGAAGTGGCCGCCCCCGGCCACGGTGACCGCCCGGGGGATGCGCTCCTTGCACAGCGAGAAGAAGCGCATGGCCTCGCTGGCGTAGAGGGCGTGGTTCTCGCCGCAGCCGACGACGTCGGGATCCAGGCGTTCCAGCTCGTCGGCGAGGCTGCGCCAGCCCAGGTGCAGCGGCATGCAGTCGATGACGTGGACGTCCACCCCGGCCGCCCGCAGGGCGCCGGCCAGCGCCGGGAGGGCCTGCTGGAGCAGGAAGTTGTCCCCCTCGCTGGTGTAGGGCCAGTAGCAGCGGGGGGGTTGGACGAGCACGACGCGCATGGCGGCACCCTACCTGGGCCGGCCGCTGCCGTCAGTCCCCCGGCCGGGTCAGCGGCGGGGGCGGGCGACGAACGCCCACGCCCGGTTCAGGTTGGCGGAGACCGGGTGCCGCCGGAGGCGCTCCTCCAGCGCCAGGGCCTCGTCCACCGGCAGCTCGCCGGCGGCCAGCTCGAAGGGGCCGGAGTGGGCGTAGTGGGTAGGCCACAGCTCCAGCAGCTCCCACCCGTCCAGCAGCGCGCGCAGGTCGTCCTCGGTGAAGGTGCGCACCCAGCGGTCGCCGGGCATGTGGACGATGCCGTCGCCGAAGAAGGCATCCAGCGTCCCCTCGTGGACATCCTCGGCCATCGCCCAGCCGTAGCGGGCCTCGACGCTGCCCAGCAGCACCGCGCCGGGCTCGAGGCTGTCGCGGATCCGGGCCAGGACCCGCTGGGGATCCTCGACGTAGCAGAGCACCTCGCAGGCGATGGCCGCGTCGAAGGGGGGGAGCGCGGGGAGGCGCTCGCCGGTGGACCAGTGGACGTCCAGGCGCCCGGGCCCGCCGGCTGCGGCGCTCACCGCTCGCCACAGGGACCGCAGGTCGGGGTCGACCAGCTCGACCTCGCAGTCGCGTTCGAGGAGCCAGGTGGTGAACCGGCCGATCCCGCCGCCCAGGTCGAGCACCCGCCGTCCGGGGGGGAGGAAGGGTTCCCAGCGCTCCAGGTAGATGGCCCGTTCCACCAGCTTGTCGTGGTGGTTGGGGGCCGACGGCGCCAGGAAGTCCATCCACTCGGGGTGCTCGGCCCAGTAGCGCACCGCCCCGGCGAGGTTGTCCAGGGGTCCCGGGGGAACCGGGCCCCCGTCGTGGATCGCCGGCAGCCGGGGGTCTCCCGGGGGAAGCACGAACGAGCGCCCCAGCCAGTCGGTGAGCTGGTCGCAGGGGTAGGGAGGACCTGGCGGCAGGGGCGGGCAGGGCTCGCCGTCGAAACCGGTCGCGTCGCGGAGGCTCACGCGGGCACCCGACTGGGGCGAAAAGCCAAGGGCTGCCCCGAGGAGCAGCCCTGCCTGGGGTATGGGGAAGACGTCAGCGAGGCTTCTTGGGGCCGGGCTTGGGACGGGGAGAGGGGCGCCAGTTCATCGGTCCTCCGTGGGGCGAGGGAGTGCGGGAGTGGAGCATGCCCGATGGAGCGAGTCCCGTCAAGGTCGTCCACCCCCGGTCGGGGTCGCGGCGGGGTGGGGCCCGACGTCGATGGGCAGCACCAGCTCGACCCGCGTTCCCTGGCCCGGTCGGGAGCGGATCGTCGCCGTTCCCCCGGAGTCTTCGGCCAGCCTGCGGACCGCCGCCAGCCCCAGGCCCGACCCCTCGTCGGGCCCCTTGGTGGTGAAGTAGGGGTCGAACGCCCGGGCGGCGACGTCGGGGGCCATGCCCGGCCCGTCGTCCTCGACCGCCACCGCGACGCGGGGGAGTTCCCCTCCCGGGCGGCGGCGGACCCGGATCGTGACCCGTCCCTCCGGGCCGATGGCGTCGCGGGCATTGACCACGAGGTTGATCAGCGCCTGCTCCAGCCGGGCCGGGTCGAGGACGACGGGGTGGCTGCCTTCGTCGATGTCGACGGAGAGCTGGTGCCCCTTTCCGACGATGGGTGCCAGGACCGGCCCGAGCTGCCGGACCACCTCCCCCAGGTCGACCCGCCGGCGTCCCTCGGGAGGGGGGCGACCGAAGGAGAGCAGCCGCCGCGCCAGCTCGCTGGCCCGGGCGATGGTGCCCTGGACCGCGTCGATGCGGGCGGCCGCGCCGGGCGCATCGCCCTGGTGCGCCGCGATCTCGTCGAGGTGGAGGGCCATCACCGACAGCATGTTGTTGAGGTCGTGGGCGACCGTGGCCGCCAGGAGGCTGGCGACCCGCAGCCGCTCCCGTTCCTGGCGCCCCTCCTCCAGCAGGCGACGCTCGGTGACGTCCCGGGAGTTGACGACGATGCCACCGACGGCCGGGTTGTCGAGCTGGTTGCTGAAGGTGCTCTCCAGCCAGCGCACCGAGCCGTCGGCGTGGCGGGCGCGCCACGCGACCCGCTGCAGCCCGGCCGGCGTCTCCAGGACCGCCTGGAGGGCGCCGGTGACCGCGACGCGATCCTCGGCGAACAGGGCGGCCAGGGGGCGTCCGAGGAGGTGCGACGGCTCCCGACCCAGCACCGCGCGACTGCCCGGCGACTGGTACCGGACGATGCCGCGGGCGTCGATCACCGTGACCAGCTCGCGGGCGTTGGCCAGCAGGGCCGGGTGCAGGCCGGTGGATGCCGTCGGGGGGCGGATGGCGACGACGAAGCATCCCGGCCCGTCGGACCCCATCCACCAGGCGTGGAGCATCAGCGGGCGGATGCCGCCGTCGGTGCGCGCGAGGTTGGTGGACCCATCGCCGCGGGGGGCGATGACCCGATGGGGCGGGACCGCGGCGAGGGGCCGGTCGATGCCCAGCTCGGCGCGCCAGGCGGAGGTCTCGCCGTGCAGCCGGCCATCGGGGTGGAACACCATCGCGGCCACGCCTGCCGGCTCCAGGCCGGCCAGGGCCAGGCTGGCGGCCATGGTCGGCACGGTGGGACGGAGGTCGATCACCCAGCTCGTCGGCCACCGGGCGTGGCAGGCCCGGCGATGGTCGGTGGAGAGGCCGGGCGCCAGCAGCACCACCGGAACCGACGGATCGGCTCGCTCGATGTCGCCGGGCCGCACGGACTCGATGCCGCCGCGAGGCGGGCCGACGAGCAATGCTCGCCAGGAGGGAGCGGGCACGGGGGGCTCCGAAATCCCGACCAGTCTACCGCGCGGGGACGTCGTCCGCTTCGACCAGGGTCCAGGCGTCGGGGGTGGCCACCAGGGTCCGGATCAGCTCGACGGTGAGGGCGTGTCCCGGGCGCACCGCCTCGAGCCGCCCGATCACCGGGTGGCCGAGCAGGGCGAGGTCGCCGATCATGTCGAGGATCTTGTGGCGGACCAGCTCGTCGGCGGCCCGCAGTCCCTCGGGGTTCAAGGGACCGTCATCGTCGAACACGACGGCGTTGTGCAGGCCGCCGCCCATGCCCAGCCCCATGGCGCGCATGTGCTCGACGTCGGCGAGGAACCCGAAGGTTCGAGCCCAGGACAGCTGCTGGACGAACTGCCCGTTGTCCAGTCCCAGCTCCAGTTCCTGCCGGCCGACATCCTTGTGGTCGAAGTCGATGCGGGCCCGCACCTCGAGGCGCCGGGCCGGGCACAGCCGGGCCCACCGGTCTCCCTGGACCACCTCGACCGGGCGGAGGATCACCAGCCGCCTGGCCGGCGCCTGCTGGGCCACCACCCCCGACTGCTGGACCAGATCGACCCAGGGCCGGGCGCTGCCGTCCAGGGCCGGCAGCTCGTCGCCGTCGACCTCGATCTCGACGTTGTCCAGCCCCATCCCCCGGAGGGCGGCCAGGAGGTGTTCCACCGTGGCGACGCGCCAGTGTTGGTTGCCCAGGGTGGTCGCCAGCGTGGTGTGGACCACGGCGTCGTGGCCGGCGGGGATCACGCTGTCGTGCGCCGGGTGTACGAAGACGTACCCGGTGTCGGGTGCTGCCGGGCCCAGCCGGACCCGGGTCCGCCGCCCGGTGTGCAGCCCCACTCCCGCCAGGCTGACGGCGCGGCGCAGGGTCGTCTGGAAGGGCATGGCGCTCCGAGGGGTGCGAACAACCGCGGGACGGGCGCAACATAGCAGCGGGGATCTACTCCCGCGACGGACCCGGCAGCCCCTCGATCCGGCTGCCCACCGCGACGCCGTGGCGGGCGAACCACCCCTGCTCGGCCTCGACGGCGTACATCGCCGGGCGGTTGCTCCAGGTGGTCGATTCATCCAGCGGCTGCATGTCGGCGATGCGCACGATGCGCCCCTGGGCGTCGGCGAAGGCGATGGACAGCGGGATCCACGTGTCGTGCATCCAGAAGCCCCGCATCCGCTCGGACGGGTACACGAACAGCATCCCGTGGTCGGGGGCCAGGCCGGCGCGATGCATCAGGCCGAGCTGGCGCTCCTCGTCGGTGTCGGCGATCTCGACGTGCAGGACGTGGTCGCCGAAGGTCAGGGGGATCGTCGGGCCCTGGGGGGTCGCCGGCAGGAGGTCGCCCTCGGCCGGGGGTGCGGGGGTCCCGGCGGTCGGCGACGGCGAGCCGGCCTCGGGAGCCTGGCCCCGGGCACAGCCGACGACGAGCAGGGTGCAGAGCAGGGTGTGCATCAGAACAGGCTCCCCGCGGCCCGCGGCAGGCCCAGGGCCTGTCGCCCGCGGCTGGTGATGATCCGCCCCTGGCGGGTGCGCTGGACCAGTCCCCGGCGGATCAGGAAGGGTTCGTAGACGTCCTCGATGGTGTCGGATTCCTCGCCGATGGCGGTGGCGAGGTTGTCGACGCCCACCGGTCCCCCGTCGAACTTGACGGCGATGGTGTGCAGGATCCGCCGGTCCATGGCGTCCAGCCCCTCCTCGTCGATGTCGAGGCGATCGAGGGTGAGGCGCACGATGTCGATGTCCACCCGGCCCTCCCCCTCGACCTCGGCGAAGTCCCGCACCCGCCGCAGCAGGCGGTTGGCCACCCGCGGGGTGCCGCGGGAACGCCGGGCCAGTTCCCGGGCGGCGGCGTCCTCGATCTCGATGCCGATGCGCCGGGCGGACCGCCGGACGATCACCGCCAGCTCCTCGGGCGAGTAGAACTCGAAGGTGAACTGGATGGGGAACCGGTCCCGCAGCGGGCGGGTGAGCAGCCCCGCGCGGGTGGTCGCCCCGATGAGGGTGAACGGGGGCAGGTTGAGGCTGACCGACTGGGCGCCGGGGCCCTGGCCGAGCATGACGTCGACCCGGAAGTCCTCGACCGCCGGGTAGAGCACCTCCTCCACCGCCCGGTTGAGGCGGTGGACCTCGTCGATGAACAGGACCTCGCGTTCCTGGATGGAGGTGAGGATGGCGGCGAGGTCGCCGCGCTTCTCGATGACCGGGCCCGAGGTGGGCCGCAGCTCGACCCCCAGCTCCTCGGCGATGATGAGGGCGAGGCTGGTCTTGCCCAGGCCGGGCGGCCCGGCCAGCAGCACGTGGTCGAGGGCGTGGCCCCGCTGCCTGGCGGCGCGGATGTAGACCCGCAGGTTCTCGACAAGGCGCTCCTGGCCGACGTACTCGTCGAGGTTGCGGGGGCGGAGCGCCGGGTCGGCGGAGTCCACCGGGAGCAGCCCGGGGTCGAGGTCGCGGCTCATGTGGGCCTCGCGAGGACGCGCAACGCGGCGCGCAGGCGGTCTTCGAGGGGAGCGTCATCGGGGCCGCCGACGGTCTCGTCGGCCAGCGCCCGGTCGATCTCCGACTTGCGGTAGTCGAGCTGGGCCAGCGCCAGCCGCAGGGGGTCGGGCGGCGCCCGCTTCGGCTTCGGCGGGACCACCGGCACCATGGTGGCGCCGGCCTGGAATGCCTCGGGGAGCTTGCCCTTGAGCTCGAGGCACAGGCGGCTGGCCGTCTTGCGGCCGATGCCCGGCACCTTGACCAGCGTGGGGATGTCGTCGCTGGCGATGGCCCGGGCGAGCGTGGGGGGGTCCAGGGTCGACAACACCGCCAGGGCGAGGCGCGGCCCGACGCCGTTGACGTCGCGCAGGATGTCGAAGGTGTCGCGGGCGTCCGTCGAGTCGAACCCGAACAGGGTGATGGCGTCTTCCCGGACGATGGTCGAGACGTGGAGGGTGGCCTCGGCGTCGTCGGGCAGCGCGCCGGCCACCGCGGGCGGGCAGTGGACCAGGTAGCCGACGCCGCCCACGTCGAGGACGACGCG
>RFKJ01000190.1 GCA_003694325.1 Deltaproteobacteria bacterium | reverse complement strand
GCGGGGTATCGGCCGAGGAGGGCGCCGTTGAAGTCGACGAACATCACGTGGATCACCGGCGGGTCGGGGTGGCGGGGATCGAGGTGGGCCTGCTGGACCACGGCGACCCGCTCGCAGAGCGCGGTGAAGAACGGGGGGCCGAGCCCGGCAGCCGAGACCAGCTCCATGACGTGACGGCCGGTGTTGGCGATCCGGATCTGTTCGAGGAGGCCGGGGGGCGCCCCGACGCTGGCGGCGATGTCGGCCAGCAGATCCATGTTGACGGCGGAGCCGCGGGCGTGGGTCATCCGCCGACCATCCGCCATCTTGCTGAGCTTTCCCATCATGGCGCAGATGGTGGCCCGCCGGAGCCCGGCCCGGGCGGCGGCGTCGAGAGCGTGCCCGACGAAGTCGCCCATCTGGACGAAGGCCGGCTCGGGAAGGTCCGGCCGCAGGGCCTGCGCGGCCCGATCGGAGCGTCCGCCGGTGGTCAGGATCACCTCGTACAGACCGTGCTGGCGGGCGACGTCGATGGCCTGGGAGACCGACGCCCGGTAGGCGGCGGTGGAGTAGGGCTGGACGATGCCGGTGGTGCCGAGAATGGACAGTCCGCCGACGATGCCCAGCCGGGCGTTGAGGGTCTTCCGGGCCAGCGCTTCTCCGTCGACGATCCCGACGACGACGCGGGCACCCTTGCCCGGGGGCAACAGCACGCGCACCTGTTCGGTGATGTTCTGGCGGGGGACGGGGTTGATCGCGGCCTCGCCGACGGGCAGGCCCAAGCCGGGGCGGGTGACGACGCCCACCCCTCGCCCGCCGTGCAGCTCGATGGTGCCGGCGTCGTCGGTGATGGTGACCTCGGCCTCGATCTCCGCCCGGTGGGTGCAGTCGGGATCGTCGCCGCCGTCCTTGATGACGCTGCAGCGCGCGTGGACGCCGCCGTCGTCGCGCCAGGCCGTCGCGGTGCGGACCGGGAAGCGCACCCGGTCGCCGTTGGGGATCGTAATCTCGACGGAGCCGACCACCACGTCGTAGCGGTCGGCCGTCAGCTCGGGCAGGGGGCCCGACCAGGGCTCCAGGGGCAGGCCCAGCGCGACGCGGGTGGCCGCGCAGGCGGCGGCGCAGGCGTTGGCCCCGGTGGTGAACCCGGTCCGCATCCGTCCGCGGTCGGATTTCTCCCGGGCGGGCCGTTCTGGTGCGTGGGCCGTCATCGTCGGGCCTCGGCGCAGGTGCGGACGAAGGTGCGCGGCAGCTCGGGGTTGCTGCCGAAGTGGGCGTGGATGTAGGACGCCAGCACCGGGCCCTGCACGTAGCCGCAGGTGCCGGTGCCCCGTCGCCCCGACCAGCGAAGGGCCGTGGGGCAGTCGGCGGCGTCGATCACCCCCGAGTAGTGGAATTCGTGGCCGCGGTAGCGGGTACCGGCGGGTCCCAGCAGGGTGTCCCGGGTCGCGGTGACCTCGCGGTAGCCCAGGGCCCGAAGGCCGGGCTCCATGGCGGTCACCACGGGCAGGGCGCCCACCATGTCGTGGGCACGCCCGTCGCGGTCGACGAGCTGGCGGCCCAGGTACATCAGGCCCCCGCACTCGCCGTAGACCGGGCGGCCGCGACGGGCCAGGTCGGCGATGGCCGCGCGCATGGCGGTGTTGGCGGACAGGGCTGCGGCGTGTTCCTCGGGGTAGCCGCCCCCGATGAACAGTCCGTCCAGGTCGGTGGGTAGCGTCGTGTCCGACAGCGGCGAGAACGGGACCAGAGTCGCCCCGGCCTCCTCCAGCAGCTCGATGTTGTCGGGGTAGTAGAAGTGGAAGGCGGCGTCGCGGGCGATGCCGATGCGGACGGCGGCCACCGGCGGGCGCGGCGGCGGCGGCGGGGGCGGCGTCGCCCCCTCGGCCAGGGAGAGCAGGCGGTCGAGGTCGAGGTGGGCGCCGGCCGAGGCCGCCAGCTCCCGCCGCCAGCGGGTTCGTGCGGCCTCGGTCCGGGTGGCCTCGCTGACGTGGGCGGCGGTGAGGCCCAGGTGCCGGGAGGGCAGGAAGACCCGCTCGTTGCGGGGCAGGCCGCCCAGGCTGGCCACCGGCAGGCGGGTGCGGGCGCTGGCCATGGCTTCTTCGATGAGGGCCGTGTGCCCGGCCGAGCCGACCCGGTTCCAGATCACTCCCCGGACGGCGACGTCGGGGACGTGGTTGGCGAAACCCTCGACCACCGGCACCGCCGAGCGGGCCGCGCCCGCCGCGTCGACGACCAGCACGACCGGCGCGCCGAGGGCCTGGGCCAGCGCGGCGGTGGACCCCTCCAGCGAGTCGGGCCGGCGCCCGTCGTACAGGCCCATCACGCCCTCGACGATGGCCACGCCGGGGCGACGGAGGTCGCGGGTGCCGGCGGCGAAGGCGCGGGCCAGGCCATCCATGCCGGTCATCCACGGGTCGAGGTTGCGACCGGCTCGACCGGTGGCGGCCTGGTGGAAGGTCGGATCGAGGTAGTCGGGGCCGGCCTTGAACAGCCGGACATCGACCCCCCGCTCGGCCAGCGCGCAGGCGACGGCGCAGACCACCGTGGTCTTGCCGCTGCCGGAGCCGGTCCCGGCGATGACGAGGGTGGGGACGCCGTCGGCCATCAGAACTCGATCCCCCGCTGCGCCCGGATCTTCTGCTGCCAGGGGTGCTTGATGAGCCGCATCTCGGTGACCAGGTCGGCGGCGTCGACGAGGGCCTGGGGTGCGCGGCGGCCGGTGCAGCAGACGTGGACCCCGTCGGGGCGGGCGGCGAGGAGGGCCAGCAGCGCGTCGGTGTCGTAGAAGCCCTTGTCGAGGACGATGTGGACCTCGTCGAGGATCAGCAGGTCCACTCCGGCGGCCAGGGCCTCGGCGGCGCGCTCCATGCCCCACCGGGCCAGCGCGGCCTGCCGGTCGTCGTCGCGGACCTCCCAGGTGAAGCCCTCGCCGGCGCGGTGCAGGGTGATCTCGGGGAAGCGGCGGAGGGCGTGCAGCTCGCCGCAGTCCCGGGAGCCCTTGATGAACTGCACGATGACGACGCGCATGCCGTGGCCGGCGGCGCGCATCGCCATGCCGAAGGCGGCGGTGGACTTCCCCTTGCCGTCGCCGGTGTGGACCATGAGCAGGCCCACGCGCTCGCGGTGCTCGCGGTTCTTCCGCTGGCGTGGCGCGGGGATGGTCATGCCGGCCCGCGGGTCGGGGAACGGCGGACACAGGTCTTCAGGGGGGCGGGGCGAACGCGATCCACGGCGTGTGCCTCGGGCGAAGGTCGCCAGGCACGGGATCACGTCGAGGGCGCGAGGAGATGCGCCGGACGCGGTCCTGTGCCCGAGGACCGGAGGTCTGCCCCCTGGGCAGGTCTCCCGACTTACGGCCGTTGTCTCCGTCGCCTTCCCAGGTGCCTGGCACCCAGTGGCGTCGTGACGGAGCTTGACCGATCACGGTGGCGGGCCCGTGCCGGATTCTCACCGGCTTCCCGAGACCCAGGGGGTTCGTATGGGGGGATGTGTCGCGGCGGATAATCCCGGGTGCGGGGCGGCGCAAGGGGCCGGCGGCGATTGGGGGGGGCGCCCGCCGCCGCCGTCAGCCCGCCGGGCCGGTGATCGTGACCGTCACGGGGTCCGCGCTGGCATACCCCAGCCCGTTGGCGGTGCAGCGGCTGCGGGCCGCGTCGGGAAAGTCGTCGAGCGAGGCGCCCTCCTCGACGGAGAACCCCCCGCCGCCGAGCTGTACGTCCGCGGCCGCGCCGTCGGCCAGCGCCGCCACGATCTCCTCGACCTCCGGGTGCTGGTCGGCCCACCACACCATCACGGTGTGGTCGATGAGCAGGCAGCCGTCCGCCACGATCGCGGCGCCGCTGTGGAGTGCGTCCTTGCTGGGGCCCGTCGAGGCCGGTGGTTCGGTGCCATCCAGGCTCGTGGCCGTCAGGCGTCCAGGTCCTCCAGGTCCTGGTCGGAACCGGGAGGCAGGGCGGCGATGGCCCGTGTCACGATGCGGACATGCTCGGTCTCCTCGTCGCGCAGCTCCTCGAAGAGCTTGCGCACGGAGGGATCGTCTACGCTCTGGAGGGCCTCGTCGTAGAAGCGGAAGGCCTTCTTCTCGGAGGACAGCGCGACCTCCAGGGCGGCGCGCGGCGACATGTTCCACCGCGGGGATCCGGCGTCGGGAGCCTCGACGTCGAAGATGTCCGAGCGGCTGACCTTCATCGGCTTGTCGCCGAACAGCTCCTTGCGGCGCTCGTAGAGCTCGTCCGCGTGCTTCTGTTCGTGCTTCGCCATGTCGCGGAACACGCTGGAGGCATCGCCCGGGCCGGTGTAGCCGAGCTGCTCGGCGAACAGCTTGTAGCGGGCGAGCGCTTCGGCTTCGATCAGGATGGCGAGATCGAGGGCGTCCATCAGGTCGAGGTTCTGGAAGTCGAGCCGGGCGGGCATGGGGAACTCCGGGATGGCTGCGGATCCTGCAGTCGGTAACCGCGATGGCGGGGCGGACCTGCGACGCATTGTCCGGAGTTGGTCGTCGGCCCGCCGGGTACGCGGGATTCGAGGTGTCCGGTGTCCCCTGTGCCCGTCATCGTCGCCGGGATCGGCCTGCTCCTGTTCGTCGTCCTGTTCGGGGTCGCCGTCCGGCGCGAGGCCGGCCGCCAGGAGGACGAGGCGATGTCGACCCTGGCCGGGACGCTGGAGCCCCGGGGGTGGCGACGACGCCGGGTGGCGGGCCTGCGGGCCCGGATCTCGGATTTTCGTGTGGTCGGGGAGGCGCGCAACGAGATCTCCGAGGGGCTCGTCCGCTCCATCGCGGCAGACGGTCGGTCCGGTCGCCTCTGCCTGTTCCGCCAGGTCGCCATCAGCGGGCGCCGGGCCGGCTGGATGACCGCCATCCTCGGCGAGGTGGGGACG
>RFKJ01000189.1 GCA_003694325.1 Deltaproteobacteria bacterium | reverse complement strand
GGGCTCGGGGGCCCCGGGGGCCTCGGCACCCGCCAGCTCGGCGGTGAAGCTCGCGCCGGCATCGCGCCTCGCCGACTCCTCGTGCTCGAGTTCGGCCTGGGCCCGCTCCACCTCGCGCAGCAGCGCCTCAAGGGTCTCCTCGTCGCTGGCATCCGGCAGGAAGGCCGGCTCTCCGGCCGGCGAACCCTCGGCCGGAGGCCGCCGCCGCAGCCCGACCTCCATGCCGAGCATGAACGACAGCGCGGCGATGGCGGTTGTGGCGACGGCGAGCGCGGCGAGGTGCGCGCGGGTGATCCAGATCTGCCGCCGGGGAGGCGAATAGTCAGGCATCAAGATCCTCGAAGCCGGGGGTCTCCCCACCGTCGGTGGGCCGCCAGAGGCGCACGCTGGCGCTCTCGATCAGCCCGACCCGCCACTCGCCGATCTCGTGGACGATGGAGTCCAGGGCACCCTGCACGAACCGGGCGTCGTTGCCGACCATGGCGATCACCATGACCGCGCGGCTGCGATCCTCGAGGTGGCCGACCTCGGCGACGCTGACGTTGCGACGGGACCGCAGCCGGTCGCGGACCTGGTGGACGGCGCGACGCTTGTCCTTGAGGCTGCGGGAACCCGGAACCGAGAGCACGATCCGGGCGACACCCACCCACACCGATTCATCAGGTGCGGGCAGGTACATGGACGCCGATCCTCGAGAGGGGCCGAAGCGTCAAGCCGAGGCCACCTCTTCCTGGCTGTAGGCTTCGATGATGTCGCCCGGCTTGATGTCGTTGAAGCCGTCGAGGTTCATGCCGCACTCGTAGCCTTCCTTGACCTCGCGGACGTCATCCTTGAACCGCCGGAGGCTGGCGAGCTTGCCGTCGTAGACGACCACGCCGTTGCGCAGCAGGCGGACCTGGTGGTTGCGGGACACCGTGCCCTCGGTGACCAGGCAGCCGGCGATGGTGCCGACCTTGGGGACGTGGAAGATCTCGCGGACCTCGGCGGTGCCCTGGACCTTCTCCTCGAAGGTCGGACCCAGCAGGCCGCGAAGCCCCTTCTCGATGTCCTCGAGCGCCTCGTAGATGACCTTGTAGGTGCGGATCTCCACGCCCTTGGCGTCGGCGGCCCGCCGGGCCTTGGCGTCGGGACGCACGTTGAACCCGATGACGATGGCGCCGTAGGTGTGCGCCAGGGTGATGTCGCTCTCCGAGATCCCCCCCACCGCGGAGTGGAGGACCTTGACCTCGGTGCCCTCGACGTTGATCTTGTCGAGCGCCCCACGCATCGCCTCGAGGGTCCCGCCCACGTCGGACTTGATGATCAGGTTGAGGCTGAGGGTCTCCCCCTCCTCGCGCTGCTTGAGGATGTCCTCCAGGGTCACCTTCTTGCCGGAGCTCTCGGCCTCGGCCCGGCGCCGGGCCTCGATGGCCCGGTGCTCGGCGAGCTGCTTGGCGGCCTTGTCGTCCTTGACCACCACGAAGTTGTCGCCGGCCTGGGGGACGTCGTGAAGCCCGATGATCTCCACCGGCGTCGATGGCCCGGCCTTCTTGAGCTTCTTGCCCCGGTAGTCGGGCATGGCCCGGACCCGGCCCCAGGTGGTCCCCATGACGACCCGGTCCCCCTGCTTGAGGGTACCGGCCTGGACCAGGACGGTGGCGACGGGACCGCGCCCCTTCTCCAGGCGCGCCTCGAGGACCGTGCCCTCGGCGTGGCGGTTGGGGTTGGCGGTGTATTCGCCCATCTCGGCGACCAGGTTGATGGCTTCGAGCAGGTCGTCGATCCCCTCCCCCTTCAGCGCCGAGATGGGCACGAAGATCGTCTCTCCGCCGTACTCCTCGGGCACGAGGCCGTGTTCCATCAGGGCCTGCTTGACCCGCTCCGGCGCGGCGTTGGGCTTGTCGATCTTGTTGATCGCCACGATGATCTGCACGCCGGCGGCCTTGCTGTGGTTCAGCGCCTCCACCGTCTGGGGCATCACCCCGTCATCGGCGGCCACGACCAGGACGACGATGTCGGTGACCTGGGCGCCACGGGCCCGCATCTCGGTGAAGGCCTCGTGGCCGGGGGTGTCGATGAAGGTGATGATCCGGCCGTCCTTCTCGACCTGGTAGGCGCTGGTGTGCTGGGTGATCCCCCCGGCCTCGCCGGCCGCCACGTTGGCGTTGCGGATGGTGTCGAGCAGGGTGGTCTTGCCGTGGTCGACGTGGCCCATGATGGTGACCACCGGCGGCCGCGGCTCCTGGCCCTCCTCCTCCTCCTCCTCCTCGAGGTCGAGCAGGAGCTCCTCCTCCTTGAAGGAGGCGTCGACGACCTCGTAGTCGAACTCCTCGGCCACCATGGCGGCGGTGTCGAAGTCCAACTCGTCGTTGGCGGTGGCCATCTGGCCCATCTCGATGAGCTTCTTGATGACCTGGGAGACCTTGACGCTCATGCCGTGGGCGAGGTTGGCCACCGTGATCGTGCCGTCGACCTCCACCCGCCGCTTGTGGGCGGCGGCCTTGGGCGACTGCTTCTTGGGTCCGCCGCGCTTGCGGGACCGGCGCCGACGACCGGCCGCCGGCACGTAGTCGTCCATGAACATCGAGGAGCGGCGGCGTCGCTTGGGCTTGGGACGGCCGCCCCCGCGGCGTTCCCGTTCGCGAAGATCGCCGCGGTCGGCGGTGCCGCTGCGCTGGTCACGCCATCGGCTTGCACTCGAACTGTCGCCCCCGGCGGCGGGGTCCTGGGTCGACTGGCGAGCCGCCTCCTTGGCGCGGCGGCGGTTGCCCAGCGGGTCGTTGGGATCGTAGCCGGGCGGGGGAGCCACGACCGCCGAACCCAGGCCGGGGAAGGCGGGCTTGGTCCCGCCGAGGCGCGGGAGCCCCCGCCGGGTGGCGTCCGCCGCGGCGGCGCCCCCGTCATCGGCCGAAGCGGAGTCGGCGGCCCGGGATCCTGTGGTGGGGGTCTCCGTGGTGGGAGACTCCGTGGCGGGAGACTCCGTGGCGGGAGACTCCGTGGTGGAGGATTCCGTGGCGGGCGTTGCCGCGGTGCCGGTGGGTTCGGCCGGTGCGGCCGCCTCCGCGGCCTGCGCGGCGGCCGGGCTCGCCTCGGCTTCGGGAGTGCCGGTCTCTGCCTGCGGCTCAGCGGCGCCCGGCGCTCCGGCCGGTTCGGCCGCGGGCCTGGTGGCGGCCGCCGCCTCGGTCGCCGCCGGTTCCGGGGCGGAGTCCGCGGGTGCGGTCGGGGTGTCGGCCGGCCGGTCTGCTTCCGTCCGCGGT
>RFKJ01000188.1 GCA_003694325.1 Deltaproteobacteria bacterium | reverse complement strand
GTCGACCAGGTGGCCCTGTCCCCGGCCATCGTCGCCCCCCCCGACGGAGCGCGGACCGCCGACGAGATCCTGCGCAGCCTGCTCATCGCCGCCCGCCCCGGTCTCCGCCTCGGCCACTTCGGCCCCCACCTGGCCGTCGCCGCCCGCCTCCTCGGACGCGCCGACCTGGCGGTGTGGGAGGGGCGGCTCCTCGACTGGCTCGGCCGGATCGACCTCGACGAGCTGGAGCACGAGCCGCACCGCATCTTCCGGGGCGAGACGAACCGGGCCGAGTGGCGGGTGTCGCACGCCGACCGCAAGGTCCACCTCGTCCCCGACGCCATCGAGGACCTCCTCGCGGCCATCGAGGACCCGTCCCCCGACCCGGAGCTGCCCGCCCTGCTGCGCACCTCCGCCCGCCGGCACCGGGCCCCCGACCCCCTGCACCGGGCCGACCACTCGCCGCTCGTCTACCTCCACCCCGACCACGGCATCGCCGGCGGCGCGCCGGTCCGGGTCGAGACCCGCCACGGCCGGATCGACGCCATCGCCTGCCTCGACGACAGCCTGCGCAGCGACACCGTCGACGTGCCGCGCGGCGGCCCCGCCGACGCCATGGCCCTGCTGCCCCCCGACCGTCGCGACCCCGTCGCCGGCACGCCCGAGCTGGACGGGGTCGCCTGCCGCGTCGTCCCCGCCTGACCCGGACCCCCCGATGCAGTCCCTGCGCGTGCCCGGCGACGTCGCGTCGCTGGCCGATGCCCTGGCCGCCGGCCCCGACGAGATCGTCATCGACGGGACGGTGGAGGCCACCGACCTCGTCATCGACCGCCCCGTCCACATTCGGGCCGCCGCCGAGGGCGCCACGCTGCGCGGAGCCGGGACTCGCGTCGCGCGCCTGCGGGGCGACGTGCGGCTCACCGACCTGCGCATCGTCAACGACCAGGGCCACGGCTTGCGGATCGAGGCCGGCGCCCCCCACCTGTCGGGATGCACCATCCAGGTCCGGCAGACGGCCCTGGGCGTCCACGGCACCAGCCGCCCCGTCCTCCGCTCCGTGCAGGTCGAGCGCTGCGGGACGGGCCTGCTGGTGACCGACACGGCCGCCCCCGACGTCGACACCCTGGTCATCGTCGCCTCCGGCGGCGGCATGGTGTTCCGCGACGACGCCATGGGCGGGATCCGCCAGTGCGCCATCGTCTCGGGAAGCTTCGCCGCCGTGGAGGTGCGCGGCCAGGCCGCGCCGGTGTTCGAGGGGCTGGCCATCCCGGCCGCCGGCACCGGCGCGCTGTTCATCCACGAGGACGCCGCCCCCCGGTTCATCGAGCTGCTGGTCCAGCGCTCCGGCATCGCCTCGGTGGAGCTGACCGGTCGCAGCCGGGCAACGCTGCGGCAGGTCCGCCTCGAACACGCCGGGGGCAGCGGGCTGTTCATCCACGGGCACGCCGCACCGGTCATCTCCGCGGTCGAGATCGTCCACAGCGCCCTCGCCGGGGTCGAGGTCGCCGAAGCCGCCCGCCCGACGGTCGAGCAGCTCACCGTCGAGCAGGCGGGGGGCAGCGGCCTGTTCCTGCGGGGGACCGCGGGGGGCACCTGGCGCGGCGTCCGCCTCCAGAAGCTCGCCGCCGCCGGCGTCGAAGCCGCCGAGCAGGCCGACCCCACCGTCGACGGCCTCACCATCCAGGACCCGCAGGGCAGCGGGCTGTTCATCCACGATCGCGCCGCCGGGACCTGGCTCGACGTGCAGGTGCGGGGGGCGACCCTGGCCAGCGTCGAGGCCTCCGGCGCCGCCCACCCGGAGCTGGAGCGGGTCGCCCTGTTCGGGGGCGCTGACGCGGCGATCCGGGTGCTGGACGACGCGACCGCCGAGGTCCTCGAGGCCCGGATCAGCCACCACCTCCGGGCGGCCGCCGACGTCGGGGGCCGCGGCCGCCTCCACCTCGAGGACAGCCGGGTCCAGGACAGCCGCGGTGGGGGACTGCGGGTCGCCGGCCAGGGGCAGGCGACCCTGGTGGGCGTGGACATGGCCGACTGCGGAGGCGACGCCGCGGTGGTGACCGACGAGGGGCGCCTGCGCTGGGAGCGGGGCGGCGCCGACGCCCCGGTCAAGGCGGTCGACGGTGCCGTCGTCTCCCTGGTCGGTGTTTCCCTGCCCCGGGCCACCGCCACCGGCGGCGCGACCCTGACGCAGGCGTGAGCCGGCCCATCGCCGGCGTGGACGGGCCCCTCAGTCGGCCGCCAGCTCCAAGGCGTTGCTCACGTCGACGAGGTCGTCGTCCTCGGTCTCCTCGTCCAGCTCCACCGTGGTCTCGGTGGGATCGGGTTCCCAGTGGACCCCCGGAAGCCGCTGGATGCTGGCGAACGGCCGGGCCTCCACGAGCTGCGACCGGGGGTGGGTCACCAGGTCGAGCACCTCCAGTCCGCCGGCGATGCCGTTGCTCGACCGGCCGACCCCGACGCTGGGGAGCCGGAGGGAAGCCCCGATGGTGCTGCGGTTGAGGTTGAGGGCCCCGGTGCGAAGGCGGTCCCGCAGCTCGCCGAGGATGGGGTTGTCCAGGGAGGTGAACACGCTGGTGGCGAGCCGGAAGGCGGCCTGGTTGTGGAGGGCCGCGGCCTGTTCCCAGTTGGCGACCTTGTAGACGAGCAGCAGCGGACCCGGCGGCTCGTCGTCGAGCATCGGGTCGCCGTTGTCCCAGTGCACCCGGTAGATCGCCGGCCGGGCGTAGAAGCCCCGACGCCCGGGGTTGTCGTGGGCCGCCTCGCACAGGGGCTGGTGCCCCTTGCTGACGAGCTGGCGCGAGTAGCGGCGATAGCGGGTCCGCAGGTTCTCGCTGATCAGCGGCCCCATGAACACGTCGGGCTCGAAGGCGTAGCCCACCTCCAGGCGCACGGCGTGCCGGACGAGGCTGTCGACGAAGCGCTGGTAGATCCCCTCGGTCACCAGGACCCGCGCGGTGCTGTTGTGGCGCTGCCCGGCGGTGAGGAAGGCCCCGACCATGGTCTCGTAGACGGCCCGGTCCACTTCGGCGTCGTCCAGCACCAGGGAGATCCCCCCGCCACCGGTCTGCAGCAACACCGCAAGTTCGGGACGATCGGCGAGAAGCTGCCGGATGGCGGCGCCCGTCGCGTAGTTCCCGGAGAACAGCAGCGCGTCGATCCCCGGGTTGGCCACCAGTCGATGCCCGATGACGCTGCCCGGCCCCTGGACCATGTTGAACACGCCCCGCGGGAGGCGACAGCGGTCCCAGAGCTCGGCGTGGGCCTGGCCGACCCCCGGGGTGAACTTGCTGGGCTTGAGGACGACGGCGTTGCCGGCGAGGATCGACGCCACCACGTGCACGCCGGGCACCAGCAGCGGGAAGTTGTAGGGGGCGAGCACCGCGACGACGCCCCGGGCGATGCGGTCGCTCCGGGCGCCGATCTCCTCGATGATCCGGGGAGCGAGGCGCTCGACGCCCAGCTCGAGGAACAGGTCCACCGCCCGGATGGTCGCCAGGACCTCCTGCCGCGCCTCCCAGATGGGCTTGCCGACCTCCCGGCTGATCAGGCGGGCCGTCTGCTCCTGGTAGCGCGCGAGCTGGTCGCGGAACCGCTTGACCGCGGCGGCCCGATCGCCGAGGGGCACCCGCCGCCAGAGCTTGCCGCCGAGCTGGGCGAAGTCCACGGCGTCGTCGACCGACGACTCCGAGAACGGGAAGCGCCCGAGCACGTCGGTGCGGTCCCCCGGGTTCACCCCGTTGATGAATCCGTCTACGACCTCGGGCTTGAGGAACGACCCATGGACATAGTCCCCCCTGCGCAGCAGCCGGTCTCGGGTCTCGTCCACTGGAAGGGCCTCCCGCGGGCCCCCGGTGCGGGGCCCTCGATCTGGGGCACCGAGTATAGCCCGCACCCGGCGCCCGGGCGGCAAGCTGCGGCATGGCCATCGGCGGACGGCGCGGCTATGGCACGCCCCCTCGATCGTTGCAGCGGGGAAGGGTTCCACCTTCCACCGCTCTCCCTCTCGCCCCAGCGGGGGGCGGCTCCCGCCTGGGAGATGCTCCCCCCTCCTCCCCGGAGCGCCCGGTGCACAAGGTCTACGACTCCATCCTCGACGCCGTCGGCGACACGCCGCTCATCCGCCTCCGCCGCGTCACCGAGGGGCTGAAGTGCACGGTCTACGCCAAGGCCGAGTTCCTCAACCCCGGTGGGTCCATCAAGGACCGGATCGCGATGCACATCATCGACCAGGCCGAAAAGCGCGGCGAGCTGAAGCCCGGTGGCACCATCATCGAGGGCACCAGCGGCAACACCGGCGCCGGCCTGGCCATGGTCGCCGCCCTCCGCGGCTACAAGACGATCTTCGTGCTCCCCGACAAGCAGTCCGAGGAGAAGCGGGCAGCCCTCCGGGCCTGGGGCGCCCGGGTGGTCGTGACCCCCACCAACGTCGAGCCGGACGACCCGCGCAGCTACTACAGCGTGGCCGCCCGCCTCGTCCGGGAGACCCCCAACTCCTTCTACGCCAACCAGTACCACAACCCCGACAACCCCGACGCCCACTTCCACAGCACCGGCCCCGAGCTGTACGACCAGCTCGACGGCAAGCTCGACGTGCTGGTGGCCGGCATCGGCACCGGCGGGACCATCTCGGGAATGGGGCGCTACCTGAAGTCGCAGCGCTCCGACATCCAGGTCGTCGGCGTCGACCCGGTCGGCAGCCTCTACTACGACTACTTCCACACCGGCCAGCTCACCCAGCCGCACACCTACGTGGTCGAGGGCATCGGCGAGGACTTCCTCCCCTCCACCATGGACTTCCAGTACGTCGACGACGTGGTCCGGGTCAACGACAAGGAGTGCTTCCTGATGACCCGCCGCCTCGTCCGCGAGGAGGGGCTGTTCTGCGGGGCCAGCAGCGGCGCGGCGGTGGCCGGCGCGCTGAAGTACCTGCGTCGCCACGATCGCGAGGGGATGGTCGCGGTGATCATCCTGCCCGACGGCGGCAGCCGCTACCTCTCCAAGGTGTTCAACGACAAGTGGATGGAGGAGGGCGGCTACCTGGAGCCCGAGCTGAAGCTCGGGACGGTGGCCGACCTGCGGGCGCCCCGCGGGGAACGCCAGCTCATCTCGGTCCCCCCCAGCGCCAAGGTCAGCGAGGCCATCGGCCTGATGAAGCTGCACGGCATCAGCCAGGTCCCGGTCATCGCCGACGGTCGGCTGCTGGGAATGCTCCAGGACAAGCGCCTGCTGGAGAAGGCCCTCGAGGGCCCGCGGGGCGAGGTGGCCGTCGGCGAGCTGGCCGACACCCAGTACTGCACGGTCGACGATGACACCGAGATCACCGTGCTCACCGAGCTGTTCAAGCGGTTCAAGGTGGCGCTGGTGCTGGACCGGGACAGCAGGCCCGTGGACATCATCACCCGCATCGATCTCATCGACACCATCAGTCGGTTGACCAACAACATGCAGGCGCGGGGGCAGCAGTGAGCCACCGCGACGACCACCGCGGGATCTCGACCCGCGCCATCCACGCCGGCCAACCCGCCGAACCGGTCACCGGCGCGGTGATGACCCCGGTCTTCCAGACCTCGACCTATGCCCAGCCCCACCCCGGGGACTGGCCGTGGGAGTACAGCCGGACCCACAACCCCACCCGGACCGCCCTGCAGGACTGCATCGCGGCGCTGGAGGGCGGTCGCCACGGCCTGTGCTTCAGCAGCGGCATGGCCGCCATCGACACGATGCTCCGAACCCTGCGGCCGGGCGACCGGGTGCTGTGCGGGGACGACGTCTACGGCGGCACCTACCGCCTGTTCACCAAGGTCTGCGCCGAGTTCGGCATCCACTTCGACTTCGTCGACCTGTCCGATCCCGACGTCGTGGTGCCGGAGGGGACGACCCTGGTCTGGACCGAGTCGCCGACCAACCCCCTGCTGAAGACCACCGACCTGGCCGCGCTGTGCGAAAAGGCCGCGGCCGTCGGGGCGATGGTCGTCGTGGACAACACCTTCGCCACCCCGGTCTACCAACAGCCGCTGTCCCTGGGGGCCACCGCCGTCGTCCACAGCACCACCAAGTACCTCAACGGCCACAGCGACGTCGTGGGCGGGGTCATCGTGACCAGCGACGACGACCTCGCCGCCCGCCTGGCGTTCCTGCAGAACTCCGTCGGCGCGGTCCCCGGGCCCTGGGACTGCTTCCTGACCCTGCGGGGGCTGAAGACGCTCAAGGTCCGCATGGACCGCCACACCGACAACGCCCGGGCCCTGGCCGCGTGGCTGAAGGCCCGCGACGACGTGGCCACCGTCCGGTACCCCGGCTTCTCCGGCATGGTGAGCTTCGACCTGGTGGGCGATCTCGCCGCGGCCACCCGGTTCGTCGAGGCGACCCGGGTGTTCACCCTCGCCGAGAGCCTCGGCGGCGTGGAGAGCCTCATCGAGCTGCCGGCCATCATGACCCACGCCAGCGTTCCCCCCGAGATCCGGGCCGAGATCGGCATCGCCGACGGCCTCATCCGCCTCAGCGTGGGCATCGAGGACCTCGCCGACCTGCAGGCCGACCTCGAGGCGGCGTTCGCGGCGGCTCGGGGCTGACACCGCCGGCCTGGTTCCTTCGCGCAGGGGTGGGCCCCTCCCTCCCCTGCCACCCCTCCGGTCCGGAGGCGGGACCATCGCCATGGTATCTTCGACAGGCGCGCCGCTCCGTCCCCACCGGCGCGCCCCAGAGGCATCCATGTCGCGACCCGACGCCGCGTCCCCGTACGCCCTTTCCCTGACCGTTCTCCTCGCCTTCCCGGCCGGCGCATCGGCCGCACCATCGATCGACGCCGACGGGGACGGCTACACCGCCGACGTCGACTGCGACGACGGGGACGCCCACACCTTCCCCGGCGCGCCGGAGCTGTGCGATGGGGTCCGGAACGACTGCACCGACACCGGCTGGGTGTCCGATGCGGGCCTGGCGACCTTCTTCTCGGCGGCCGACGACACCGCCACCGACTACACCGCGCTGCTCGGCGCCGGCACCCGCGACGTCCCCGTCACCGAGACCCTGTCCGAGGACGGCACGTTGAACATCTGCGTGGGAACCTGGTTCGCCGGCCTCGACGTCCAGGCGTCGGTCGACATCGTCGGCATCGGCAGCCCCGAGCTGGTCATCCTCGACGGCGCCAGGCAGCAGCCGCTGGTCACCGCGACCACGTCCGGCACCACCGTCAGCCTCGACGGCCTGACCCTGCGCGGCGGTCGATCCGCCAACGACGTGACCTCGTCGACGGGCGGCGCGGTGAAGGTGAGCGGCATCGACAGCTTCTCGATGACCGACGTCGACCTGCGCCGGAACCAGGTCAAGATGCCCACCGAGTACTACTCGACCCGTGCCGGCGGCGGGGCATCCATCAGCAACGTCGACACCGTCCTGCTCACCCGGGTGCGCTTCATCGAAAACGTGACCGCCGCCATCGACTCCAGCGGCGGGGGACTCCGCACCAATTCCTGCGGCCTGGTGCAGGGAGAGGACCTCGTCTTCGCCAACAACTCGTCCACCTACCTCGGCGGGGCCTGGCTCGACACGGGCAGCACCATCGTGGTCGATGGGCTCCACTCGGCCAACAACCGGGGCATCGTCTGGGGTGGATCCATCTTCCTCTCCGGCTCGACCGCGACCATCGACGACGCCCACTTCATCCACGACCACAGCTTCTGGGGGGGCGCCGTCTTCCTCTACGACGACGCCACCCTGGACATGGACAGCCCCTCGTTCACCGACAACGCCGCCCGGGAGAGCGGGGGCGCGGCCTACGTCCGCCGGGGCACCCTCACCATCCACCACGGCTCGTTCAGCGGGAACCTGGGCGGTGACGTGGCCGCCAGCGGCACGACCTACACCTTCGGGTCCGACGACAGCGTGGTCTGCACCGACGCCGACGGCTGCCTCTACACCAAGTAGGGGTCCCGCGGGGCGAGGCGGGCATGGCCCGTGCGCACCGTCCTGTGCCCGGACCGCGGCGGGTGACCCGACGGGTCCGCGGCCAGACCCGCCGGGTCGAGAACGTGCGGTCCCACGTTCTCAGCCGCCGGCACCGGCCATGCCCGGCGCACCGCCCGCGGCACCCTCATCCCCCGGCGAGGCATCGGGCTCCGGGTCGGCGCTCGCCGTCCCCCACCAGGACAGCGCCGCCACGATGCCAAGAAGGATGAATCGGACGCCGGTCATGATTCGCTCGGTCGGTGCGGGGTGGGCGGCACGGCCGCCAGCGCCGTGCAGACTAGCGGCCACGGCGTACTCCTGGAAGGACATCCGCGCCCGTTTTCGTACTCCACACGAGTACACCTGCATTCGCCTCTTTTCTTCATCTTCGCGCGCGCTGGCTGTACTCATCGCGGTTGCGTGGGAATACGAACGGGGGCATGGTGGACGCCATGACCGATCCCCGCCCCGACGTGTTCTCCTACCTGGACCACCGGGCATTCCTCGGGGACTGGTTCGCCTGGCGGAAGCGCGTCAACCCGCGGTTCAGCCATCGCCTGTTCGCCCGACTGGCGGGGGTCAAGTCTCCCAGCCTCCTCTCCGAGGTGGTCAAGGGACGCCGCAACCTCACGGCCACCACCACCGCCTCCTTTGCCCGCGCCATGTCGCTGGATCCCGAGGAGGCGGCCTTCTTCGCCATGCTGGTGGACCTGGATCGCGCCCGGAACGATGACGAACGCAACGGCGTCTGGGAACGGATCAGCGCCGCCCGGCGGTTCCAGACGGCCCGGCGAATCGACGGAGAGGCCTTTCGCTACCTGTCACGCTGGTACCTGCCGGCGATTCGAGAGCTGGCCACGTCGCCCCACTTCCGGCCCGAACCGAGCTGGATCGCCCGACACCTGCGTCCCCCGATCACGCCGGAGCAGGCCGCCGACGCCCTGGACACCCTCCAAGCGCTGGGCATGCTCGTCCCGGACGCCGACGGTCGGCTACACGTCGCCGACGTCACCGTGGTGACGCCGCATGAGGTCGCCGGCCTCGCGGTTCACAACTACCACCGGGGCATGCTCCGCCGGGCAACCGAGTCCATCGAGCTGTTCCGACCCGCCGAGCGCCACCTCGGGGGGGTCACCGTGGCCATCCCCGCGGCGCTGCTGCCGCGCCTGAAGGAGGAGCTGACCCGGTTCCAGGAACACATGCTCGACCTCTGCGACAGCGCGGAGGGCGAGCGGCAGCGGGTCATCCAGATAGGGCTGCAACTCTTCCCGTTGTCCAGCCCCCTCGACGAGGACCCGTGATGCGTGCCGTGGCGATCGCCTTCCTCCTGCCCGCCTGCCGGACCTACGGACCGGCGAGCCAGGGAACCAGCGTGGGCAACCCGGGCGAGATGGCCGCCCGCGCTGCTCCCAGTTCCGGGGCGGACGACATCGGCGGGGTCGTCCCGGTCGAAGCGACGACCTGGACCGGCTGCGACGGCGCCTCCCCCGCGGTCGACGCCTCGGAGCGCGATCTGGAACTGGACGGAAGCGGTTCCATCGACGTCCCGGGCGGCACCTGGTGCCAGGCGGAGATCCGGCTCCGCGGACCGATCCCGCTCCACTACCGCACCCCGGCCGATGGCGAGGTCGCGGTGGACCTCGAGGTGGGCACCATCACCCTGGCCTCGTCCAGCGGCGTGGAGGTCGATGGGACTCGGCTGCTCCTGGAGGTGGGTCCACCCGACTGGCTGGCCGACCAGGCCGCCGGCTCCCCCGACCCGGCGGTGCTGGCCCAGCGGGTCGCCCGGTCGTCGGCCGTCTACATCGACGAGGACGGGGATCACGTCCTCAGCGACGAGGAACGGGCCCGGGGCAGCGTGCTGAAGGGAGCAGACCGCTCCGACAACGGCGGTGGCACCGAACCCGGAGACGCCGACGGGGGAGCCGAAGACACCGGCGGCTCCGACGATACCGGGCACGCCGACGGGGGGGACGCCGACGGGGGAGCCGAAGACACCGGCGG
>RFKJ01000187.1 GCA_003694325.1 Deltaproteobacteria bacterium | reverse complement strand
GCCCGGGCCCGGGCCAGGCGGGCCCGCGTCTCCTGGATGGCCGCCGCGTTCTGCTCGTAGGCCAGCATCAGCTCGCTGAGCCGGGAGACCGCCGCCTTCAGCTCGCTGTCGAGGTCGATGACCTCCTCGGATGCCTGGGCGTCGGCGATCTGCTGGAGCGCACCGTCGAACTCCTGGCGCACCACGTCGAGCTGCTGCTGGATGAACAGCCGGGCGTTGCGGGTGTCCTGCCGCGCCCGCTGCTGGGACCGCTGGATGGCGACCTCGACGACGGTGTCGGCGAGCAGCCGCGCCAGCTCCGGGTCACCGGCCCGCGCCTCGAACACCAGCAGGTCGGTCCCCTGCTGCTGGGAGACCGAGATGTTCGGCTGGGCCAGCAGCTCGCCAAAGGTCCCCGGGACGAGCAGCTCCTCGGCGTTGTACAGCCGGCCGTTGTCGTCGCGGAGCTGCAGCCGCCAGATCACCTCGTCCAGGACCGGCCGGGTCGTGGCCAGGGAGATCTTGTTCTGGATGTCGTCGGTGTCGGAGAGCCCCTGCGCGATCTCGCCGAGCCCGAGGTCGTTGAGGATCGACAGCGACGTGTCGCTGGTGCTGACCACCACCCGGCTGGAGGCCTTGTAGTTCTTGGGGAAGACCAGCGAGATCGCCACCGCGCCGAGGAAGAACAACACCACGGCTTGGACGATCACCCACTTCCGGCGGAGCAGGGCGGTGTACAGGGTCAGCAGTTCCATCGACTCGCTTCCTGACGCGTGCGTTCCGCCCCCGGGCCGTCACGGGCGGGGTGGAGACCAGCGCGGTTGCGGCGCCCTGGTCGCGCGGTTCTACATCGTGGCCGTATAGCCGACAAATGCGACGACCCGCAAACCTTCGGCGCAGCGAACCGCGACCGCCGCGTATACGGTGCTCCCTCCGCCCGACCACGATACAGGCGACCGGACTTCGCAGACGCCCTGCTCCCCACGCGCGCCTCATCGTCTCCGCCGCTGGCCCCGCCGCTCTCGAGGACCCCCCCGATGCCCGCGCTCCTCCCGCTGCTCGCCCTCGTCGGCACCGTCGGCTGCGGCCCCAAGACGGGGCCCATCCCCAACGTCGCCGACATGGACGCCGACGCCCTGACCGTCCCCACCGTCGAGGAATTCCAGCTCGGACCCGGTGACCGGATCCAGATCACCGTCTGGAAGCACGACGACCTGGACATGGATGTCCGCATCGCCCCGGACGGCACCATCAGCTTCCCGCTGCTCGGCACGATCCACCTGGCCGGTCACACCTACGCCGAGATCCGCGACATCCTCACCGAGGCCATCTCGGAGTACTACCAGAACCCGCAGGTCGCGGTGAACATCGTCGAGCTGCAGAGCCAGAAGGTGCTGGTCTTCGGCGAGGTCGCCTCGCCCGGCGTCCTGCAGCTCGACAACGAGATGAGCCTGCTGGAGGCGCTGACCCGGACCGGCGGCATGAACCAGTACGCCCGCACCAACAACGTGCTGCTGGTTCGCGGCGGCCTCGACGACCCCAAGCTGTTCACCGTCGACGTCCGCAGCATCTACTCGGAGGGCCGCATGGACCAGATGGTCTACCTGCAGCAGGGCGACATCGTCGTGGTGCCGACGAAGACCATCACCAACGCCAGCCGCTTCTTCCGCGAGGTGTCCGGCGTGCTGGCCCCGTTCGTCGCCGGCTCGGCCATCTACCGCAACGCGGTCAGCGGTGGCGCGCAGGGCACCTCCTCCGTGCTGGACTGATCCATGGCCCGACTCGGCCTGCTGAAGGCCGTGGTCCTGGCCCTGGACCTCGTGGCCATCACCCTGGGGCTGCTGCTCGGGCACCAGGTGTGGGCCTGGTACAAGCCGCACATCGAGCTGGTGGTCCCGATCCGGTGGTGGGACCTGTGGCTGCCCAACCCCTTCATGCCCGCGGGCATCGCCATCGCCGCCTGCTGGTTGCTGGTGCTGCGCCAGGTCGGCCTCTACGACCCCGACCGGATGACCAGCTCTCCCCGCATCGTCACCGGGATCACCCGGGCGACGGCGGTGGTGGTGGTCCTGGTGCTGGTGTTGCAGTTCCTGCTGCCGGACCGGACCTACAGCCGGTCCCTGGTGCTGGCCACCACCGGGATCACCGCCGTGTCCATGGTGGTCCTGCGGCTCGCCTTCTTCCGCATCAATCGCCACGTCCCCAAGCCCATGGCGCTCCAACGCCTGGTCATCGTCGGCGTCGGGCGCGATGCCGCCAGCATGGCGACCCGCATCGAGCGGATGGACCGCCCCGACCTGCAGCTCGTCGGCTTCCTCATGCCCAGCGAGGAACACGACGAGGTGGCCGTCCCCGAGGACCGCATCCTCGGCGGGGTGCCGGACCTGCAGCGCATCGTCAACGACTACGACGCCCAGGTGTTCGTCCTGGCCACCCGGCGGATCACCCGGGACGAGGGCCTGCAGCTCGCCACCCGGGCCGACCAGATGGGCCTGCGGGTGCTGCAGGTGCCGTTCACCTGGGGCATCGCCAGCCCGCGGATCGACCTCGCCTCCCTCGGTGACCTGCAGCTCATCGACCTGACCCGCCTGGCCTACCCGACGATGGGCGAGCAGATGAAGCGGCTGCTCGACCTGACGCTGGTGCTGACGGGGGGGACGCTGCTGCTGCCCTTCGTCGCCATCGTGGCGCTGATCATCAAGCTGCAGGACGGCGGGCCGGTGTTCTTCGTCCAGGAACGGATCGGCCGCGGCGGGCGGAAGTTCCCGTTCTTCAAGTTCCGCTCCATGGTGGTGAACGCCGAGGAGCTGCGGGACGCCCTGCAGGACGCCAACGAGACCGACGGGGTCCTGTTCAAGATGAAGGACGACCCGCGGATCACGCCCTTCGGCCACTTCATCCGCAAGTACTCCATCGACGAGCTGCCCCAGCTCTGGAACGTCGTGCGGGGCGACATGAACCTCGTGGGCCCCCGTCCCCTGCCCATGAAGGACCTCGTCGGCGCCGATGCCGACCCCGAAGTCGCCTACTGGATGGAGATGCGCCAGAAGGTCCGGCCCGGCATCACCGGTCCATGGCAGGTGTCGGGCCGCAGCGACCTGGGCTTCGAAGCCATGGTCAACCACGACATCGCCTACGTCCAGCAGTGGTCCTTCTGGTTGGACGTGCTGATCCTGGTCAAGACGATCCCCGCGGTGCTGAAGGGACGAGGCGCACGGTGACCGGGGGGCCGGCCTCGACGGCGGGCCAGCACGGCGACGATCGGGTCGGGCGCACCTCCCTGCTGCTGGTGCCCATCGCCCTGCTGTCCCGCGGCCTCGCCTTCGCGGTGCCCGCGGTCATCGCGCTGTGGTTCGGCGTCGGACCGGTCACCGACGCCTGGTACTGGTCCCTGGCGCTGCCGACCTTCACGCTGGTGCTGGCCAGCACCGCCCTGGGCACGGCCGCCATCCCCGCGCTGGCCCGGGTCCGCCAGGAGGTTCCGGCCCGCCTGCCGATCTTCATCGGCTCGCTGCAGTGCTGGGCGGCGCTCGGCTCGGGGGCCTTCGGCCTGTTGGTGTGCCTGCTGGCCGGCCCGGCCCTCGCCGTCGTCACCGAGTTCCCGCCCGAGACCGTGTCCCTGGCCCGCGCCTTTCTCTGGGAGCTGGTCCCCTTCATGGTCCTGACCACCGCCGGGGCCGTCGCCCGGGTGGCCAACGAGGTGCACGGCAACTTCGTCGCCGTGGCCATGACGCCCATGGTGCGGGCCGGGGTGGTCATCGCGTCGACCTGGCTGCTGCTGGCCCCGCTGGGGCCCCACGCCCTGCCGTGGGGGCTGGTCCTCGGGGAAGCCGTCCAGTTCCTGTTCTGGTGGGGGGTCCTCGGGTGGCGCGACGGTGTCTGGCCCCGGCCGAGCCTGCGCCTGGATCCGGCGCTCCTCGGGGTCGGCCGGGACCTCGCCCCCATCCTCGCCGGCGAGGTGCTGGTGGCCCTGAACCTCGTCGTCGACAAGGCCTTCGCCGCCATGCTGCCCCCGGGCTCCGTCGCGACCCTGGAGTTCGCCGACCGGGCCCGGGTGATCCCCCAGACCCTGCTGGAGAGCACCCTGCTGATGGTGGCCTACGCCCGGTGGTCCAACCTGTTCGCGGCCGGACGCCGGGTCCGGGCCCGGGCCGAGGTGGCCCGCTCCCTGCGGTGGGTGATCGTCCTGGCGGCGCCGATGCTGGCCGGCATGTTCATCGGACGGCAGGCCCTGGTGGCCCTGCTGTTTCAGCGGGGCGCCTTCCAGGCCGCGGACACCCTGGCCACGGCCCGGGTGCTTGGATGGTACCTTCCCGGCGTGCTCCCCAACCTGGTTGGAATCCTCGCGGTCCGCGCCCACATCGTCGAGCGGAACCTGCGGCTCGTGCTGGTGCTCGGCGTGGTCAGCGTGGTGGTGAACCTCGTGCTGGATGCGCTGCTGCTGCGCCCCTTCGGCCTGGCGGGACTGGCCCTGTCCACCACCCTGAACATGACGCTGGTCCCGGGGCTGTACCTGTGGGCCCTCCGCCGGACCTGGGCCGGTCCGGTCGAAGCCGGGGCGCGCCGGGCGTGGGGCCGGACCGGGGCGCTGCTCGCCGCCTCCGTCGCGGTGGCCGCGGCCGTCGAGCTGACCGTCGGTCCCCCGGCGTCGATCGCCAGCCCCGCGCTGTGGATCGCCGCCCTCCCCTGCCTGCTGCTGCTGGCCTTGGGATGGCAGCTCAGCCGGACCGCCCCGGCGACGGTGCCGTGACCCCGCCCCTCCCGCCGAGGCTGGTGACATCGGCGTCGCTCCTGGTCGCCGTGGTGCTGCTGACCCACGCCTTCATCGACCTCGCCGTGGGGGTGGACGTGCCCCTGCCCGGCGGCCACACCTGGCACGCCGACGCCCCGGTGGCCGACCTCGCCGCCCTGTCCCTCCTCGTCGTGCTGGCGCTCGCCCACCGCCGGCTCCGCCCCCGCCCTCCCCTGCCGGGCCCGGCCGGGTGGGGCCTGCTGCTGGCGATCTCGCTGGTGGGCCTGGTGGTGACCGCCGACCCGGCCTCCGCCCTGCACCACCT
>RFKJ01000186.1 GCA_003694325.1 Deltaproteobacteria bacterium | reverse complement strand
GGCCCGGCGGCAACGGCGGCGGCGGCAGCGGCGGCAGCGGGGATGACGGGGGCACGACCCTCGGCGACGTCCTGGGCTGCAGCAGCGCGCCGGCCCCGGTGGGAGGCGTCTTCGCCCTCTCCGTGCTCGCGCTGGTCGGGCGCCGCCGCCGGGACGGTGATCCGCAGTGATCCTCCTGCTGGCGACGGTCGCGCTGGCTCAGGGCCAGGCGCCGCCGCCCATCGTCAACGGCAGCGAGACGGGCGACTGGCCGAGCATCGGGCTGCTGGCGGCCGTGGACCTGAGCGCCAACAAGGGGGCGCCGTTCTGCTCGGCGACGCTGGTCGGCTACCAGGCCATCGTCACCGCGGCCCACTGCGCCGATGCGGCGCGGGTATACGCCGAGGACTACGACGTCGCCTTCATCATCGGGGACTCGATCTCCACCGCCGAGCAGCTCGTCCTCGTCGATGACTGGGTGATCCACCCGGACTACGTGTTCAACGAGGAGGCCGTGGCCGCCGACGTGGCGGTGGGCTTCCTCGCCAGCCGGCCGGCAGCCGTCGCGCCCATGCCGGTGCTCGGCGAAGTGCTGGGCCAGACCTGGTACGACCGGGACCTCACCCTGGTCGGCTACGGCATCACCGGCGACGATCGGCTCGACGCCGGGGTCAAGCGAACCGCCGACCTGCCGGTGTGGTATCTCGACGGAGACTTCGTCTACGGGCTGGACGAAGCCGACCCCTCCACGCCCAACGCCTGCTCGGGGGACAGCGGGGGAGCGGCCCTCATCGAGGGCGAGGGGGGGAGCATGATCCTGGGCGGGGTCATCAGCTTCGTGTTTCCCTGGCAGGACCCGACGACGGCCTGCATCGGCGGGGGCGTGGGCGCGACGCGGATGGATGTGTTCGGCGGGTGGGTGGCGGAACAGGTGACCGCCGGGTTCACGACGGGGACCGCGGGATCCTCGGTCAACACGGGGACGGAGTCGATGCCCATCGAAGATGACACCGGGTGCGCGACCCCGGTGGGTGGGCCCGTGCCGTTCGGGGCCGTGCTGCTGGGCCTGCTCGGCCTGTCTGTTCGCCGCCGCTGAACCCCCGCCGAGCCGGGGCGCGGGGTGACCGCCCGGGATCGGTGTGGGATCGAGTATGTCAAGCTCGGTCTCGACGTCGCTCGCGGGCGATGATCGTGGTATGTTGTGGATGCTGCGGCTGCGACCATCCGGTCGCGACGTCCTCCCCTGCCGGGTGTCCGAAACCGTCCGGTTCCGGACCTCCGGTGGCCCTCCGGTGGCGCTGCCCTTTCCGGGCGGCGCCGACGGGACCGACGCCTCGCGACCAGGCCCGGTCCCTCTCCTCCTCTCCCCGGTCGTGTTCCTCCACCTCCATCCAGCGAGCTGTCGCCATGGCCGAACTCGAACCCGGCTCTGTCTCCCACACCGTCCTGCTCTACTGTGTGAGCGAACCGGGCGAGTGGACCGCCGAAGACATCGTGGACGACCTGCCGGATCTCGAGCTTCGGGAGGTGCGCAGGGCGATCGACGAGCTCGCGGCGGCCGGGCTGTTGCACGTCAACAGCACGGACAGTCACCTGTGGCCCACCCGGGCGGGCAAGGACCTGTTCCGCAAGGCGGTCTGAGCAGGCTGCGCGACGAGGCCCGGCGGCCCTCTCGGGCCGGCCCCGTGGCTGCCGGGGAGGACACCGGCAGCTCGACCGTCGAACCGTGGAGAACCGATGGACTGCGTGCTCGTATTCATCACCGCCCCGGACATGGAGACGGCCCGCTCCCTGGCCCGGGTCCTGGTCGAGGAGCGGCTGGCCGCGGGCGTGAACCTCGTCCCCGGTGTTCGTTCGATCTATCGGTGGAAGGGTGAGATCCACGATGAGCCCGAGGTGCAGCTCCTGCTCCAGACCCGGGCCGACCGGGTCGCCGACCTGGCCGAGCGGGTGGCCGCCCTGCACCCCTACGAGGTGCCCGAGGTGATGGCCCTGCCCATCGCCGCCGGACACGTCCCCTACCTGGACTGGATCCGGAGCGAAGTGAACGGTCCGTCGGCAGGCTGAAGGGGCATCGCCGGCGAGCGGACCCGGCCTGGAGGTCGCTCAGCGGGAACAGAGGGCCTGGCGCTCCTCGTCGGTGAGGCCTGCGAGGAGCGGTTCGGGAACCGGCGGCAGCGGCAGGTTCCGGGCGCGCGCCTCCAGGCGCTTCTGTTCGAAGTCGACCAGGCCGCCGCGGGCCACCGGGGGGATGCAGGCCAGGGCGGCCACGAGGGCGGCCTCATCGCCGCGCCAGAGGGCGCTGCGGGCCAGTTCCAGGCAGGTCCGCGCCGCGTCGGCCGGTGGGATGCAGGGGATACGGCTCAACGCGCGGTCGGCGATGAGGTTGGACGACCGGACGTCTCCCAGGCAGGCGGCGGCCCGGGACCAGGTGGCCAGGAGCAGCGGAGTGATCGGGTCGTCCGGGCGCCCGGGGCGGCGCCCGAGGGGTTCCAGGCGGTCGATGGCGGCGGCGGCGACGGACCGGCTGTCCGGCGAGCGGTCGATGATCCCGTCCAGGGAGGCCCGGGCGCGCAGGACGTGGGCGCGCCGACGGAGATCCGCCTGCTGGCTGGCCTTGGCGAGGGCGCTGGCGTTGGCCAGGGTGCGGGCGGCCTGCTGGTGGAGCCCGACGTCGAGCAGCACCTGCCCCAGGGCGATGCCGGCCGTGGCCTCCGCCACCCGATCCCCCTGGGCCTGCGCGGTGGCGAGCGCGTGGCGCGCCGCGGCCAGCGCCTCGGCGAGGTGGCCCCGCAGGGCGAGGTCCTCGGGGCGCTCGTCGCTCGTCGAGGGGGAGGGGGAGGGAGGCGGCGACCGGAGCTGGCGAGCCCGCGCGATGATGCCGTCGGGATCCGGGAGACGGGCCCGGGCTGCCTCGGCGAACATGGCGGCGGTGACCGTCCACCGACCGTCGGTCTCCCGGACGATCCCCCGATCCTGCAGCACGGCGAGGGGGCCCTCGGGTGGGATCCGGGCGACCCGCTCGATCTCGTCGGCGGTGGCGGGTCGGGGAAGCAGACCGACCGCGGCCAGCACCTCGATGTCGTCCAGCTCCAGCCCATCGAGGAACCGGTCGACCTCCGGGACGAGCGGGCAGGTGTCCGGCAGGTCCAGCCGAGCGCCGTTGGTGAAGGTCCGGAGCAGGGGCAGCAGCAGGGCCGGAAGGCCGCCGCTGTAGCGGTGGAGCCGCTCGGCGACGGCGGATGGGTGGTCGGTCAGGGGCGCGGCCGACACCACGGTGCGGCGGACGTCGGCGACGTCGAGGGGTTGGAGGGTCAGCTCCTCGACGTCCACGTCGCCGGGCACCTCGACCGGGTGGGTGGTGAAGACGACGGCCGGGGGGCGCTGCCGAGCCCGGGTGACGGCGACCCGGGCGGCTTCGCCGGGGGCCGGTTCCACCACCACCAGGCCCCGGCGGGTGGCGGCGCCGCGGACGACTCCGGCCAGCCAGCTCAGCCCGGAGCCCAGGGGGCCGCGGGCGTGGATCACCAGCGACCGCCCGGTGCTCTCCGCTCGGTCCAGCAGCTCCGCCACCCGGTGCACGAGCCGTCCGCGACCGGCCAGGGCGGCGTCGTGACTGGGGCTGGGGGTGGCGAAGGCGGCGGCGGCGGTGGCGGCGTCTCGGTAGCGATCCTCCATCCGCGGGGCCATCAGCTTGAGCACGACGGCCTCGAGATCCGGGGGGATCTCCGGGTCGTGCCGGGACGGTGGCACCAGCTCTCCCCGCGGTCGGCCGGGCTTGCCGTGGAAGGGTCGCCGTCCGGTGAGGACGTAGTACAGCGTCGCCCCGACCCCGTACAGGTCCGTGCGACCGTCGACGGGGCGCGCCTCGAGTTGCTCCGGGGCCGCGTAGGCGATGGTCCCGACGACGAGCCCGGCGACCGTGTGATCCCCCTCGGCGAGATCCTTGACCACGCCGAGATCGGTGAGGATGGCCCGGCCGTCGGGGTCGATGAGGACGTTGCTCGGCTTGACATCCCGGTGGACGAGGCCGGCGGCGTGCAGGGCGCCGACGGCTTCGCAGAGGCTCTGGCCGATGGTCCGGCAGCGGGCGTAGCGCTCGGCCGAGGGGCGTTCTGCGAGCTTGCGGGTGTAGACCCGGAGGTCTCCTCCCTCGACGAAGTCCATGACCAGGTAGGGTCGGTCGTGCCAGGTCCCGTGGTCGCGGTAGCGGACGACGCCGGGATGGTCGACCTTGAGCAGCGCCCGCACCTCGTTCTCGTAGCGGCGCAGCAGGGGCGGGGTCAGCGCGGAGTCGTCGTCCCCGGCGCCGGGGACGCACAGGTCCAGCCACTTGACGGCGACGGGATCTCCCTGGTGATCCCGGCACAGGTACACCGCAGCCATCGCCCCGCGGCCGATCAGCCGCTCGGTGACGTAGGGCCCGATGCGGGGCGGAAATTCGGAAGGGTCCAGCAGGATTCGCTCCTCGGGGGGATGGGTCGGTAACGCCTGCCGGGTGGCGGGCAAGGTGGGGCCGAGCGGCTTCGGGGCCGGTGGTCGTCCCTCGGAGCGGGACGGGCATCGCGGTGGCGGGCATCGCGGTGACAACCACCGACCGGACGGCGTGCCGGGATCGCGATAGCGACGGCCGATGCTGCGCCCCGTCCGGTTCATCGCGTTGTCTGCCCTCTCCTTCGTCGTCACCCTGGCCGGGCTGGCGCTGGACGGTCGCCACACCGCGGGGGCCGGCGAGGCCGGCTCCGGCGGGCCGGACCCCGTCCCTGCCGCGGCGGTGGATCGACCCGTCGTGGATCGGGACCCGGCGCCGGTGTGGGTCCCGCCGCCATGGATCCCGGGCGACGATGCCTGGGCGTTGCCCGGTCTCGACGCCCGCGGCCCGTCGACGGGGCCCCGGGTGCGATCCCCGGTGGCCATCGTGTACGACGTGGACCGCCAGGCGGTCCTGTTCGAGCGGCGGGCCGACGATGTCCTGCCGGTGGCCTCTTTGACCAAGACCGTGGCGGCGCTGGCCTACGCCTCGCTGAACCCCGACCTCGACCGGAAGGCCTGTGTCGGGGTGGAACAATGGCCGACCCGCAGCGGGGCCCGCTCCCGGCTGTCGACCGGCGACTGCGGGGCCGGCTGGGACTTCCTGGGGGCCGCCCTGGTCGCCTCGGACAACCGCGCCGCCTACGCCCTGGCCCCGGCCGCCGGGGTCGGGGTGGATGCCCTGGTCGACCGGATGAACGAGGTCAGCGCCGAGCTGGGGATGACCTCCTCCCACTGGACCGATCCCTCGGGCCTGGAGGACGAGGACCTGTCCACCGCCCGGGACATGGCGCGGGCCACGCTGGCGCTGGCGTCGGTGCCGGCGCTGTCGCTCGCCGCGTCGGCGCCGTCGTGGCTGCTGCACCGCGATCCCCACCCCCCCAGGTGGCTGGGCTCGACCAACAAGCTCCTCCACGGGGGACCGGTCGAGGTGGTGGTGGGCAAGACCGGCTACACCGACACGGCGCGATACTGTCTCACCACCCTGGTGCAGACCCGGACCGGGCAGCGAATGGTGATCACCCTGCTGCGGGCGCGGTCCGACCGGACGCGGTGGGCCGATGCCCGGCGGATCATCCGGTGGGCCGAGCAACGGGACGCCGGCTGAACCGGCACCGCACCCGGGCACGGCTTCCCGAACCCGCGGCCCTACAGCAGGGGCATGCCCAGCAGGCGGACCACCGCCGGCTGCCGGCGGAAGTAGTTGGCCCGGGAGGGCGGCAGGGTCGCCAGGATCTCCCGGGCGATGGCCGCGCCGGTGCGTCGGGCCCGGTCGGATTCGGGCTCGGGGGCGTGCTGGGCGAGGAGCGACCAGGCCAGCAACCCCCAGCTTCGGAAGTGGAAGGTGGAGGCGGTGCGGGCGGCGTCCCGGATCATCGGCAGCGCCGCTTCGGTGTCGCCCAGGGCCAGGTGGGCGTGCCCGAGCAGCAGGGACAGTTCCGTCCGGCGGGGCGCGTGCAGGCGTTGCCGTTGCGCCGTGGCTCCGGCGAGCACCTGGCGGGCGGCGTCTTCGTGGCCCTGGCGTGCCAGGGCCATGGACAGCAGGGCGTCGATCGCCGGTGAGAAGCTCTCGGGATCGCTGTGCATGGCCGCGGCCCGCGCGGCAGTCAGGTGCTCCTCGGCCTTGTCGGCCTGGCCGTCGAGGATCGCGACGCGGGCGAGGTGGAACCGCATGGGCACCACCTCCTCGTTGATGCCCAGGTCGCGGGCGATGGCCAGGCCCTGGCGGAGGTCCAGGCGGGCGCTGGCCTTGTCGCCGATGGCGATGAGGGCGATGGCCCGTGCCCGCAGCGCGCTGGCCTCGACCACGCGGTAGACGAGGTCGCGCGACAGCGACAGCGCCTCCTCGGCCCGGGCGCAGGCAGCGGCGAGATCGCCCTTCCAGGTCAACATCTCCGACAGGTTGACCAGGACGTTGGCGCGGGTGCGCTTGTCGCGGAGCCCGCGCAGCAGCTCCTCGGCTTCGGCGAGGCCGGCGATGGCCGCCGCGAGCTGTCCCTTGCTGGCCTGGACGGTGGACAGTGCCAGGAGGATCCCGGCGCGGCCTTCCGCCAGGTCCGGGTCCGCCGGCCCCAACAGCCCCTGGCTGGCCAGGGCCTCGCAGGCATCGAGGTCGCCGCGGCTCCAGGCGATCCCGGCGAGCGCCTGCAGGGCAGACAGCTCGACGTCGCGCTCGTGCCGCTTGCGGGCCCGGTCGAGGACCTTGCGGATCTCGGCCTCTCCCTCCCCCAGGCGTCCCATGCGACGGAGCGTCGTCCCGTACTTGATGGACGCCCGGGCGGCCATGCCATGTTGGCCGAGGGCGGCGGCTCGGCGCCGCAGGTTGTCCAGGGCCCGGCCGGCGGCGTCCCATTCGCCGCGGTTGAACAGCAGCTCGGCCTCGACCTCGTCCAGTTCCAGGGACTGGAGCTGGAAATCCTGTTCCTGGTCGCGGGACAGCGAGGCACGCGCCAGGTCCTGGATGGCGCGCGCCCGGTCGAGCAGCGAGGCAGCCTCGGCCATCAGGGACCGCTCCAACAGGCCCACGGTGGCCCGGACCAGGTAGGTCCAGGCCCGCACGGCGTCGCCGGCCCGCCGGTAGTGTTCGCCGATCGCTTCGGCGGCGATGGGGCTGTCGGCGAACCGGACCTCCAGCGCGGCCGCGATCCGGCGGTGGAGGGTGGCCATCGCCCGCTCGGGGAGGTCGTCGCAGACCACCTCTCCCACCTGGCGCTGGGCCAGGCGCACGGTGGTGCTCAGCCCGTCGCGCTGCTCTTCGACGATCCCCTCGGCGATGAGGCGGTCGAGGGCATCCATCCACCGGTCGTCGATGGCACTGCTGCCTCCGATGTCGTGGAGCGCCGTGTCGGCCTCGGGCGCCACCTCGGTGGGCAGGTCCTCGGTGGGCAGGTCCGGGTCGAGGGGGGCTTCGGGGTGTTCGGCGCTCCCGGCAGCCGGCGATCCGGCGCCGGCATCGTCGATGATGACCGCCGTCTGTTCACTGTCGATCAGCTCGACGACGTCCAGGACCACGTCGAGATCGATCTCCCGGGCGGCGACGGCGATCACCTCGAGGAGGACCCGGCTGTCGTCCGGCAGCACGCCCAGGCGCTCCCGGACGGCCTGGCGCAGGCCGGGGGGGACTCCGAGGCGTTCGGGTGTCAGCTCGGTCGGACTGATGGTCAGGACGTGGTGCTGGTGGTCCCGGCTCACGATGATGTCGCGCTGCATCAGGCTGCGGATGAACTCGACCACGAACAGCGGGTCCCCGTTGGTGGCCTCCTGCAGCCGCCGGGCGAGGGCCGACGCGGCCTGCCCGGGGCCGAGCAGGCTGGCGGTGATGGTCTCGATGTGGTCCACCCGCAGGGGGCGCAGGGGGACGATCTCCGGAACCAGGCCGAGGTCGCGTCCACGGCGGAACGCCGCGTAGCCGTTCCCGGTCCGCCGAGGAGCCACCTCGGAGGGGTCGGTGCGGGGCGGTTCGGCGCGCACCGCGGCGACCACCAGCAGCGGTTGGCCGTCGCGGCTCACCAGGGAGCGGACGAGGTAGCCGAGCAGGTCGATCAGCGGACCGGGTGCAGCGTGCAGGTCGTCGAGTGCCAGCACCTGGGGCCCGCGCTCCAGCAGCGTGGCCAGGGCGGTGCGGATCCCGTCGAAGAGCTGGTACCGGGCATCGCCGGGCAGCCGGCCGCGTCCCTCGGCGAACCGGGCGACCGCGCGTGCCAGCTCGGGAGGGACGTCCGATCCCAGCTCCCGGCCGATGTCCCGGGCCAGGCGCAGCAGGCCGGCGAAGGCAGCCTCCCCGGGGTTGAACCGGACACTGTAGACCGGCAGCCCGCGGGCCCGGGCCTCCATCGACACCGCCTCCAGTGCCCGGCTGCGCCCGGACCCCTCGGCTCCCTCGAGGAGCAGCACCCCGCCGGCGCTGCGGGTCAACCGGGCCAGCGCCTCCCGGGCGGCGCCGAGCACGTCCTCCCGGCCGACGAGGGGCGGCGACCACACCGCGATGCCGGGGCTGGCGTCCGTGTCGGTGTCGGGATCGTCGGCGAGCAGTTCCTCCAGCACCTCGCGGGCGGACTGGAAGCGATCCCGCGGAGACTTGGCCAGCAGGCGCAGGCAGATCTCCTCCAGGTGGAGGGGGACGTCGGGGTTCAGCTCGTGGGGCGGGACCGGTGTCCGGG
>RFKJ01000185.1 GCA_003694325.1 Deltaproteobacteria bacterium | reverse complement strand
GTTCTCGGCGCCCTGCTGCTCACCCCCATCTCCGCCGCGGCGGCCCCGGCCGGGCTCGACGCAGCGCAGCTCGCCACCCACGACGCCCTCCTCCACCGGCTCGAGGCCCACGTCGACCCGGCCTCCGTGGACCTCGCCCCCGCCGAACTCGACCACGGCCCGGCCTGCCTCACGGGACTCGTCCAGGACCTCCAGCGCAACCGCGACCTGTTCACCGATGCCGAGTGGCAGGACATCGCCGACTCGCTCGGGCTGCTGGTGGACATCGGCGGCCCCGACGACGCCCTGCCCCCTCCCCCGGCCCCGATGGGCAACGTGAGCTGCCTGGGGCGCCAGGGAAGCAACTACCTGGCCGGCGAACACTTCGTGGTCGAGTGGGACTCGACCAGCATCTCCCAGGACACCGCCCAGAACGCCCTGGACGCCCTCGAGGAGTCCTGGGACATCGAGATCAACGACCTGAACTGGCGGGCCCCCGACGGCGCCGACAGCTACCCGATCCTCTTCTACATCAGCAACCAGAACTACGCCGGCGCCTACACCACGGTGACCTACTGCAGCGGCGAGGGCTACATCCCCTACATCGTCTCCGGACGCGGCTCGTTCAGCGCCGGCAACTGGTACAAGACGATGGCCGCCCACGAGTTCAACCACGCCAGCCAGTTCGGCTACAGCTACGCCCACGAGTTCTACTGGTGGGAGGCCACCGCGACCTGGGTCGAGGAGTACGTCTACCCCGAGTACAACGACTGGGCCGACATGTACGTGGGCTTCCCGTACTACCCCTACATCGCCCTCAACGCCTCGGACCAGCAGAACCAGGCGATCTTCTACCACATGTACGCCATGGGGATCCTGGCCACCTACCTCGACGAGTACATCGGCGGTCACGACCTCGTGCAGGACACCTGGGAGAACGCCGTCTCCGAGGGCGGCACCTACAGCTACTGGATGCCCGAGGTGATCGACGACCTCGGCCTGGACTTCGGGGAGGTCTGGACCGACTTCATGGCCACCGTGGCCTTCATGGACTTCCGCGAGTACCGCTACTACTACTCGGTGCTCGACACCCGCCAGTACGAGGAGGCCCCGGCCCTGCCGGCCAACGGCAGCACCCCCGAGGACGGCCCCCAGTCGCTGGGCATGAACTTCGTCTACTTCGACCGGGGGCTCGGCGCCGACGGCAAGTACCTGCAGGTCGACTTCGACGGAAGCTCGTCGGCCGATGACTGGTACGCGGTGCTGGTCACCGGCAGCGACCACACCGTGCGCGAGACCCGGCGCTTCGACATCGTCGACGGCAAGGGGTCGGCCTGGATCCCGTTCAACAGCGGCGACGAGGCGTTCCTGGTCGTCAGCCCCAAGGACGCCGACGCCCAGGGCATGAACTACAACTGGGCCGATGCCCCCTCGTTCCCCTACGGGTGGGAGGCCTGCCTGGTGGACTCCGAGACCGGCGTGCTGTGCGGCGAGGAGCCGCCGGCCGAGGACACCGGCGCCGGAGCCACCCCCGATGGGGAGGACCCGTCCGAGGGCACCGGCTGCGGTTGCAGCTCCCCGGCCGCCCCGGTCACCGGGCTGGCGTGGGGGCTCGGCCTGCTCGGGCTGGCCCTCCGCCGCCGCCGGGACTGAGCCCCGGGCTCCGGGCCGACTCCCCCCGGGCAGGGGGGCGGCCGCGCCGACCGATCGGGGCCGGTCAGCCGTCCAGTTCATGTCGCGCCTGGATGTCCTGCGGCATCAGGTGGCTGGCACACCAGGCGCAGGATCGCGCCTCGCAGTCGGGACGATGCTCGGTGCGCACGGTCATCACCGGCAGCGAGGCCCGCCGGGTCACCTGCTCGGCGACGCTGCCCATGAGCATCCGGGCGAGGCCGCGGCGGCCATGGGTGCCCATGATGATCATGCCGTGACCGTCCTGGTGCTCCAGGATGCGATCCGCCACGACGCCCAGGTCGACGACCGGTTCGACCGGCACGCCGACCTCCTCGACGATGGCTTCGTAGGCCGGCATCCGCCGCCACGCCGCGTCGACCAGCGCCTGCCCGACCGTGGTCGCTTCGTCGTCCCCGTCGGGCACGAAGGGCGTGTCCGGCGTCAGCCCGTCCGGGGGAGCAACGACGTGCAGCAGCGTGATGTCGGCACCCAGGCGCCTGGCGAACAGCGCGGCCTGGGAGACGAGCATCCGCGAGCAGTCGCTGAAGTCGACGGGGACGAGGATCCGGTCGTGCTGCATGGGGGCCTCCACCTGGAGGCTATCAGCGATTCACCACGTGGATCGCCCGACCCAGCGCCGCCATGGCGCTTTCCTTGAGGGCCTCGCCCAGGGTGGGGTGGGGGTGGATGGTCAGCGCGATGTCCAGCGCCTCGGCGTCCATCTCCACCGCCAGCGCAGCCTCGCTGATGAGGTCGCTGGCGTGCGGGCCGCAGATGGTCACCCCGAGGACGCGATCATCGGCCGCATCGAGCACGGTCTTGACGAAGCCGTCGGTGTGCATGGTCGTCAGCGCCCGGCCGATGGCGGCAAACGGGACGACGCCCGTCTTGACCTCGAAGCCCTGGGCCCGGGCCTCGTGTTCCTGCAACCCGGCCGTGGCGATCTCCGGGTCGGTGAACACCACCGCCGGCACGGTCCGGGCGTCGTTGAACGCGTTGTGGCCGGCGATGACCTCGGCGCAGATCTCGCCCTCGTGGGTGGCCTTGTGGGCCAGCATCGCGCCGCCGGCGACGTCGCCCACCGCGTAGACCCCCGGGACGCTGGTGCGACACTGCTTGTCGATCTTCACGAACCCGCGGTCCAGCTCGACGCCGGTGGCCTCCAGCCCCTCGCTGTTGGGGCGCCGACCCACGGTCACCAGCACGGCATCGCAGTCCAGGGTGATCTCGCCCTTCGGGGTCTGCACCCGGACGGTGGCGCCGTCCTCCCCCTCCTCCCAGCCCAGGGCCCGCGACCCGGTGTACACCGGGATCTTCGACTTCTTGAGCTTGCGGTTCATCAGCTTGATGACATCGGGGTCGAAGCCCGGCAGGATGCTGTCCTGCATCTCGACGATGGTGACCTCGCTGCCGAGCTTGCGGAACATCTGGCCCATCTCCATGCCGATGTAGCCGCCGCCGATGACGACGAGCCGGCGCGGCAGTTCGGTGAGGGCCAGGGCCTTGGTGCTGTCGAGGATCCGGGGATCGGCGAAGGAGAAGCCCGGGATCTCCACCGGGCGCGACCCGGTGGCGATGACCAGGTGCTCGGCCTCGACCCGGACCTCGCCGTCGGCGGTGGCGACGGTCAGGCTGTGGGGGCCGGTGAAGGTGGCTTCGCCGACCAGGGTGTCGGCCTTGTTGGCCTTCAGCAGGGTGCGGACGCCGCCGGTGAGCTTCGAGACGATGCCCTGCTTCCACTCCTGGAGCTTCTGCATGTCGACCGAGCGGTCGCCCTCGGGGATGGAGATGCCCATCTTTCCGAGGTCATCGAGTTCTTCGAAGCGCTTGCCGGCGGTGATCAGCGCCTTGCTGGGGATGCAGCCGACGTTGAGGCAGACGCCGCCCCAGTGCTCCCTCTCGATGATGAGGGTCTGGACCCCGAGCTGGCCCAGGCGGATGGCGCAGGGGTAGCCGCCGGTGCCGGCACCAACGATGACGGCGGTGTACTTGAGGGTCTCGGCCATGGGAACGGCTCCAGTGTGGGGGTCAGGAGAGGGTGAGGGAGACGACGACCGGGCCGGGGCGCTCCGCGGCCGCGGCCCGTGCCTGGGAGACGGCCTCCCGGACCGAGGCCTCGGTGGCGTCGGCGGGGACGATCACCGGGATCCCGAGGGCCTCGGCGAGGGTGCCCAGCTCGGCGGCGAGCTGCCGGCCCACCGGCGCGTCGTCGCGCAGCGGCTGGGCGACGTGGAGGAACACCACCGGCGCGGCGGTGAGCCGGGCGGCGTTGAACGCCTCCCAGGTGGCACCGCTGGCGGCGCTGGACAGGCCGACGAAGCAGAGCACCGGCGATGCGGATCCCAGGGCCAGCCCCACCGCGTGCAGGGCCCGGGAGCCCGGCGCCCCGGACACCGGGGCCAGCTTGTAGGGACGAGCCCCGGCGGTCGGCTCCACGAGGCGCTCGACCGGGCACCCCCGCAGGGTCGCGCCGATCCGCTCGCGGGGACCGGCGACCACCCAGTCCCCCCGCCCCATGCCGGCGAAGGCTCCCGCCACCACCGGCGCCAGCGGCCCCAGCGGAAGGGGGAACGGGCGCGGCCCCAGCTCGTCGAGGCGGGCCTCGGCCTCCCGCAGCGTCTCCACGGCGGTGCTCATCGCAGCTCCAGCAGCAGGCGGGACGGCGTCTCGAGCACCGTCTTGAGCGCCTGGGTGAACCGCGCGGCCACGGCCCCGTCGAGCACGCGGTGGTCGAAGGACGGCGACAGGTACATCATCTTCCGGGGGACGACCTGCCCATCGATGACCATCGGCCGGTCGTGGATCTGGTTGACCCCGAGGATGGCGCACTCCGGCGCGTTGATGATCGGCGTGGCGAACCGCCCGCCGATGTTGCCGACGCTGGTGATGGTGAAGGTCCCGCCCTGCAGCTCATCGAGGCGAACCTGGCCGGCGCGGGTGCGGGCCGTGAGGTCCGCCACCTCGGCGGCCAGCTCGAGGATGCTCTTCTGCTCGCAGTTCTTGACCACCGGCACGTACAGCCCCTGCGGCGTGTCGGTGGCGATCCCCAGGTTGACCTCCCCGCGGACCGTCATGGTCATGGTGTCCTCGTCCAGCACCGAGTTCACGGTCGGGAACTCGCGGAACACCAGGCAGAGGGCCTTCATGATGAACGGCAGGTAGGTGAGCTTGACGCCGCGCGCCTCGGCCACCTCCTTCAACTCGGCACGCAGGGCGACGAGCGCCGTGGCGTCTACCTCGTCGACGTAGGTGAAGTGGGGCTTCCGGGAGTAGCTCTCCACCATCTTCTCGGCGATCTTCCGCCGCAGGCCGATGATCCGGATCTGCTCGTCCTGCCGGGTCGCCACGCCGGCGAAGGGCGGCGGCTGCACCGCCGGCATGGCCACCGGCCCCGCGGTCGGTGCCGCCGGGCGGGCGACGGCGGCGTCCACGTCGGCCCGGGTGATCCGGCCGTCCTTGCCGGTGCCCACCACCGTCGCCAGGTCCACCCCGCGTTCGCGGGCGTAGGACCGGACCGCCGGGCTGGCCAGGGTCTTGCCCGGGGCGG
>RFKJ01000184.1 GCA_003694325.1 Deltaproteobacteria bacterium | reverse complement strand
GCACGAAGTCGAAGCCGATGGCCCCCACCAGCCCGCCGTGGAATGGCAACCCCGGCACGCGGGGGCCGAGGCGCGGTGCCCGGCGCAGCGTGGCCCGCAACAGGTCGAGGAGCGCGCCGGTGTCGGCGGGCAGCGCGGCGCGGTGCGCCGGGCCGCCGTGTCGGGTGACCAGCGCATCCCCCTCGATCCAGGCCTCGAGCCCGTCGCCGAATCCGATGAACGAGTAGCGCCCGACCCGCTCGCCCCCCTCCACCGACTCCAGCAGAAATCTCGGCCGGAACGGGGCGAGCTTGAGGAAGGCCGACACCGGGGTGTCGAGGTCGGCGGGGATGTCGAAGGGAGGGTGCAGCGGGGAGGTCATGCGTAGCGGCGGGAAAGGGGGCAGACGACCCCCTGACGTAGCACGCGGCGGGGGGTCAGTCGCCTTCGCGCCCGGCAAGGCGGCGGAGCAGCGTGCGCAGCCCCGTGCTCGGGCGGCCGGCTTCGTGTCCCGGCTGGGGCCGCCGGGGGGTGGGAGGCCGGGCCTCGACCGCACCGGCAGTCCCGTCCGGCCCGATGGCCTGGACCTCCACGCTGGCGATGATCTCGGCGATGTCGTCGTCGGTGCGGACCCCCGGCCCGAGCAGGGGCCTGGCGCCCTGCTCCACCGCGTCGGCGATGTCCTCCCACAGCCAGGCCTCTTCGTCGTCCACCTGGAGCGGGTGCTCGCCCGAACGGTCCCGGACCACCGGCTGGTAGCCCCGGCCGTCGACGACCCGGCGGTCGGTGAGCCGGCCATCCTCGAACCGGGCGAAGCCTCCCGCGCCGCGCTCCTCGTCGTGGAACAGGAACACGGCGGCCCCGCCCCCGGCGCTGAGCTGCCGCCCCAGGACCTGCTCGATGTCGTCCTCGGGAGGAGGCTCCGCGTCATCGAGCAGCAGGATCCCTCCTTCCTCGAACAGCCGCAGGGACACCAGGGTGAAGGGCCGGCCGGCTCGCTCCCCGTGCCCGACCCGGGGGTATTCGGCGGGTGGCAGGTGCCGGGCGGACACCGCGGGGTGTGTCCAGTAGGCCGCCGCCACCCGGGCCGGATCGACGTGTCCGGCGACGAACAGGCCGGTGTTTCGTGCAGACATGGCCGGATCTCCCTGTGGGGAAGGGGCGCGGGCCGGCGCGCGGGCGGCCGCTCAGCGGGACCGCAACTCGTCGAGCACCTCGCCGGGCAGCGGGAACCAACGCAGCTTCTCGAACTCCAGGTCCAGCGGGGGGTCCTCGGGCAGGTCCCCGACGGTGGCGTCGGGCTGCTGCGCGAGGCGTTCGACCCACTCGTGCGCCTCCTCCAGGTACCGGGCCAGGACCCGCTCCGGTTCCCGCGCGTGGCGGCTCGACCACTCCATCGCGCCGAATTCGTAGGAGATGTCGAGCAGGCTGGTGGTCGGTTCGGGGCGACCGTCCCGGTGGAACCACAGCCCCGACTTCGGGCAGAACCGGTACAGCGGAAGCAGCTTCCAGCCGTGGTCGGCGACGAAGTGCACCGCGTCGAGGATGAACTGGAAGGTGCGCTCGCCGATGAAGTAGTTGAAGTTGACCCGCACCCAGCCGGGCTTGATCCCCTCGCACCCGGCCAGGATCTCCTGCTCGAATTCGCGGCTGGTGGGCAGGTCGATGCCCAGCAGGCGGTGGCCGTAGGGTCCGGCGCAGGAGCAGCCGCCGCGGGACTGGATGCCGAACAGGTCGTTGAGCAGGGCCACCACGAAGTTGTGGTGCAGGCGCTGGCCGCGATGCTCGATGACGAAGCTGACGATGGACAGTCGCCAGGCATCGGGGTTGCCGAGGATGCGAATGCGGGGGTTGCGACGCCAGCTTGCGATGGCCCGGCGGATGAAGTCGTGCTCCCGGCGCTGGATCAGGTCCACTCCCACGGCTTCCTTGAGCTGGAAGACGAGGCCGGCCCGGATCGACTCGATGATCGCCGGGGTGCCGCCTTCCTCGCGGTGCTCGATCGACGACAGGTACCGGTGCTCGGCGGGGTTGACGTAGGCGACGGTTCCACCCCCCGGGGTCGCGGGGACCCGGTTGGTGAACAGCTTGCGCTTGGCCACCAGCACGCCGGGGGTGCCCGGTCCGCCGATGAACTTGTGCGGGGACAGGAAGATCGCGTCCTTGTAGGCGAGGTGGCCGTCCGGTCCCGGGGCTGACATGTTCATCTCGATCTGCACGTAGGGACCGGCCGCGGCGAAGTCCCAGAACGACAGCGCGCCGTAGCGGTGCAGCAGGATGGCGATGCCGGCGGTGTCGCTGCCGATCCCGGTGACGTTGCTGGCCGCCGAGAAGCTGCCGATCTTCAACGGGCGGTCGGCGTAGCGCTGCAGCTCGCGCTCGAGGTGGGCGAGGCTGGCGCGGCCGTCGCTGTCCTCCTCGATGGTCACGACCGTGCAGATGCTCTCCCGCCATGGCAGCTCGTTGCTGTGGTGTTCGAACGGCCCCACGAACACGACCGGGCGCTCGTCTTCGGGGATCCGGGACAGCAGGTCGTAGCGGGCGTCCAGCTCGGCGGGCAGCCGCAGGTTCATGCACTGGATGAGCAGGTTGATTGCCGCGGTGGCGCCGCTGCCGGTGAACAGCACGACGTCTTCGTCGGTGGCCCCGACGGCGTCGGCGATGATCCTGCGGGCCTCCTCGCGGAAGCGGGTGGTCTGCAGGCCGGTGCCGCTGCTCTCGGTGTGGGTGTTGGCGTACAGCGGCATGACCTCCTCGCGGATGAAGTCCTCGATGAAGGTCAGGGAGCGCCCCGACGCGGTGTAGTCGGCGTAGGTCACCCGCCGAGGCCCGAAGGGGCCGGGGATGACGTGGTCGTGGCCGATGATCGAGCGGCGGATGGTCTCGACGAGGCGTTCGGCGGTGTCCATGCGCGCTCCGGGGTTCCGGGAGGGGTCGCTGGCAGCCTATGCCGGAAACGGGCCACCGTCCGGAGGCCGGGACGTCAGCGGGGCAACGCCAGCAGGGTGGTGGCCATGGCGTGCCTGCCGTGGGCGAGCCCGTTGGTGCTGGCGACCATCGTGAACCGCTGTTGCGCCAGGACCACTGCGCCGTCGGCGGCATCGGGGCCGAAGGTTGCGGCGACCATGTCCAGCAGGGCGGTGGGGCGTGTTCCACCGTCGTCGGGATGGTGGTTGAGCACGTGGGTGACGCCGAGCCCGGCCAGGTACTCGGCGGTCGTGCCGTCGCGCAGGGCGGCGAGGTAGGCATGGCTGGCGACGACGCCGTCGAGGTTGACCACCGGGTGACGGCTGGTCCAACCCACCAGGCCGGCGTCCCACGACCCGATGACCGCGTCGGCCGGCAGGTGGGCGTCGGCCCAGCGCGTGACGGCGATGTCGGCGAGACGCGGCGGCAGGAAACCGGGGTCGGCGGCCGATCGCAGGCCGAGGAGCCAGGCGACGCCCAGCACGGCCAGCAGGGGCGCCGTCGCCAGGCGGGCGCCGCGTTCCTCGTGGCCGGGGGCGGCGTCGGCCCGGGCCCGGTCGGCCAGGGCCTCGACCGCGGCGGGCAGGAGGAACACCAGCCACAGCACCTCCGGCGCGAAGTACCACTGTCGCGGATACTCCTGGAACCCCAGGTAGTAGCCGAGGTGCAGGGCCAGGAAGGCCGGATACCAGGGCGCGGCCCACAGGCGTCGGCGCAGCGGCCCCGGCCCTGGGCGGGGCGGTCGGAACAGCAGCAGGCCGGCCACCGCCGCGGCAACGCCGACGGCGACCAGCCCGAGGCCGTGGGGCGTGACCCGCTTCAGCTCGCCCGATACCTGCATCGCGTGCCCGAACAACGCCTGGTTGGTCGCCAGCCAGGCCGCCAGGGTCAGGGCGGGCAGCGTGCCCGTTTCGAGCAGCGCCCGGGGGACGCCTCGCCAGCCGTGGCGGCGTGCCTGCCACCCGATGCCGACGATGGCCGCCAGCGCCAGGAGCCCCCCGTCGGTGCGAGCCAGGAAGGCGCAGGCCAGGAGGATGGACAGGCTCAACCGAGGAATGCGTGCGCCGGGCGCGGACAGCGCCTCGCCGTGCCGCTGCGCCAGGAGCAGCGCCGCGGCGTGGACGACCACGACCACCGCCGACTCCATGCCGTTGGTGATGCCCTTGAG
>RFKJ01000019.1 GCA_003694325.1 Deltaproteobacteria bacterium | reverse complement strand
GTGCTGCCTGCGGGGCTCGGGGCGGTGATGTGGAAGGGGGCATGGCGGGTGCCGGCGATCTTCCCCTTCCTGCGCCAGCGCGGCGGGCTCAGCGACCGCGAGATGGTTCGCACCTTCAACAACGGCCTGGGCCTCATCGCCGTCGTTCCGGCCGATCGCGCCGAGGACATCGCCCGCCGGGTCGGGGGTTCCGTGGTCGGGGAGGTTCGCCCCGACCCGGACCACCGCTGCGTCATCGAGAGCTGAGCACCGTGGCCGCCCGCGTCCCCATCGGCGTCCTCGCCAGCGGTTCGGGCACCAACCTGCAGGCGCTGATCGACGCCTGCGGCGAGCCCGACTACCCGGCGACGATCGCGGTGGTGATCAGCAACCGGCGGGACGCCTTCGCCCTGGAGCGGGCCCGGCGCGCCGGGATCCCGGCGGTCCACGTTCCCCGGTTCCGCAAGCGGCCGCGGTCCGAACACGACGCGGCCATGGTGGAGGTCTTGCGGGAGCACGGCGTCCGGTGGGTCTGCCTCGCCGGGTACATGCTGCTGGTCACGCCCACCCTCCTCGACGCCTTCCCCGACCGCGTGCTCAACATCCACCCGGCGCTGTTGCCGTCGTTCCGGGGGCTCCACGCCCAGCAGCAGGCCCTCGACGCCGGCGTGCGCATCACCGGGGCCACCGTCCACTTCGTCACCCCGGGCATGGACGAGGGGCCCATCATCTGCCAGGGTGCCGTCCCGGTCCGACCCGACGACGACCTCGAGCGGCTCCGCGCCCGGATCCTCCAGGTGGAGCATCGCCTGTACCCCCTCGCCGTGCGGCAGGCGGTCGAGGGGCGGCTGCGGCTGGATGGCGGGCGGGTGCGGGTCGACGCCCGGCCGGGCGAAGACAACGCCCTGTGGGGCGGTTGAGACTCCCCCCGGACCGGCGCGGACGGCGACCCGAACAGGCCGTGGCGGGTCGGACTCCGTCGGTGGGTCGGTGGACGAGAACCGCCCGCTACGAGCCGGTCAGGAGGCCCGGATCCGGTCCACCGTGATCACCCCCTTGATGCGCTCCAGCTCCCGCATCAGGCGGTTGAGCTGCTGGACGTCGGACACCGCCACCTCCAGCGACAGGAGCGCCTTGTCGTCACCCAGGGACTTCGACTGCATCCGGGTGACGTTGACGCCGCCGGACTTGCAGGCCGCGCCGATGTCGGCGAGCATCCCGGGCTTGTCGGCGCACACCACGTTGAGCTCGCCGGTGTGGTTGCCCTGGCCCCCGTGCCACTCCACCGGGACCCGGCGCTCGGGGTCGAGGGCCAGGAGCTGGGGGCAGTCCCGGGCGTGCACCGAGATCCCGTGTCCCCGGGTGATGTAGCCGGCCACCGGTTCGCCGGGGAGCGGGTTGCAGCAGCGCGCGTAGCTCACCATCACGTCGCTCTCGCCGTTGATGAGCACCGGGCTCTGGCTGCGCGCCCGGAAGCGCTGCATGATCTGGCCCACCAGGCCGGCGGGCTCGTCGTCGGGCCGGTGGGCGTCGACCAGCTCCGGCACCATCTCCCGGACGATGCGCTGCGGGGTGAGCTGACCCTGGCCGATGGCCAGGTAGAGGTGCTCCCGCTTGCGGAACCCGTGGTGCCGGGCGACCTCGGCCAGCCGGCCGGACCGGGTCTGCTTCGCCAGGGTGGTCCCGTAGCGGCGCAGCTCCTTGTCGAGCAGCTCCCGGCCCAGCTCCCGGCTCCGCTCCCGCTCCTCCTCCCGCAGGTAGCGGCGGATCTTGGACAGGGCCCGCCCGGTGTGGGCCCACTCCAGCCACTCCCGCTTGGGGCGCTGGTCCCGGCTGGTGACGATCTCCACCGTGTCGCCACTCTTGAGGGGGGTGCGCAGCGGCACGAGGCGGCCGTTCACCCGGGCGCGGATGGCCTGCTCGCCGACCTCGGTGTGGATCGCGAAGGCGAAGTCGAGGACGGTGGCCCCGGCGGGGAAGAACCGGACGTCGCCGGCCGGGGTGAAGGCGTAGACCTCGTTCTGGTACAGGTCCACCTTCACGGTCTCCAGGAACTCGGCCGGGTCCTCGATGTCGGTGGCGGCCTCCCACAGCTCGCGCAGGCGGGCGATCTTGCTGATGTCCTCGGGCGACAGGGCGAGGTGGCCTTCCTTGTAGCGCCAGTGGGCGGCGATCCCGACCTCGTTGATGCGGTGCATCTCGACGGTGCGGATCTGGATCTCGATGTCCTGGCCCCCGGGGCCGACCACCACCGTGTGCAGGGACTGGTACCCGTTGGACTTGGGCTGGGTGATGTAGTCCTTGAAGGTCCCGGGCCGGTGGCGCCACCGCTCGTGGATGTAGCCGAGGGCGGCCCAGCAGGCGCCGATGTCGTCGACGATGACCCGGAACGCCAGCAGGTCGTGGAGCTGGTCGAAGGTCAGGTGCCGGGCCTTCATCTTCTTGTAGATGCTGTACAGGTGCTTGGGGCGTCCCGACACCTCCGCCTGCATGCCGTGGTCGGTCAGGAGCGCCTCGATCTCGGCCCGGGTTCGCTGGACGTAGGCCTCGCGTTCGGGCTCGGTCTCATCCCAGGCCTGCGCCAGCTCGGCGTAGATGTCGGGGTGGAGGTACCGGAAGCACAGGTCTTCCAGCTCGCTCTTGAGGTTGGACAGCCCCAGGCGGTTGGCGATGGGGACGAAGATGTCGAGGGTCTCCTGGCTGATGAGCCGGGCCTTCTCGGGCTTCATGTGCTCCATGGTCCGCATGTTGTGCAGGCGGTCGGCGAGCTTGACCAGGATCACCCGCACGTCCCGGCTCATGGCCAGGACCATCTTGCGGAAGTTCTCGGCTTGCGCCTCCTCCTTGCTGCGGAACTTGAGCTTGCCGATCTTGGTGACGCCGTCGACCATGTCGGCGACCTCGTCGCCGAACATCGCGGCCAGCTCGTCCCGGGTGACGAGGCAGTCCTCCATGGTGTCGTGGAGGAGCCCGGTGGCGATGGTGTCCACGTCCATGCGGAGCTGGGCGAGGATCTCGGCCACGGCGATGGGGTGGACGAGGTAGGGCTCGCCGCTCCGCCGGAGCTGCCCGGCGTGGGCCTTTCCCGCAAAAGCCCACGCCCGCATGATCACGTCGAGGTCCGCGTTGGGCGCGTAGGTCGCAACCTGGTCGAGGATGTCGTTGAGGCTCATGGTTCGCCGGGGGCCGATGCCTTCCCCACAGTATGCACCGTCCTGTCCGCGACGCGCAGACATTTTCCGCCCCCGACCGGCAACAGGATGGCCACCGCCGGGAAGCGTGGATTGAACCCGTGGGATGCCCGGTTGCGTCCCGGTGGCGGGTCAGCTCGAGAAGCGGGCCGCGAGCGAGGCGCGCCGCTGTCGCCGGCTCAGCTCGGCCACGATGATGGCCTGCAGCACGTCGTGGGCCGTCTCCAGGTCGTCGTTGACCACGAGGTAGTCGGCCTCGGCGGCGCCCTGGAGCTGCTGGCGGGCCTGGGCCATGCGCCGGGCGATCACGGCTTCGCTGTCGGTGGAGCGGCCCCGCAGGCGGGCTTCGATGGTCGCCATGTCCGGCGGCAGGATGAAGATGGTCACCGCTTCGGGCATGTGGCGGCGAACCTGCCGGGCGCCCTGGACGTCGATGTCCAGCAGCACGCTCTCGCCGCGCGCCAGGGCGTCTTCGACCGGAGCCCGCGGGGTGCCGTAGCGGTTGCCGTAGACCTCGGCCCACTCGAGCAGGGCGTCGTCGTCGACCATGCGGGCGAATTCGTCGGCGGTCACGAAGTGGTAGTCGCGCCCGTCGACCTCGCCGCTGCGCGCCGGGCGAGTGGTCACGCTGACCGAGAAGCGGACGTGGGGCATCCGCCGCAGGGCTTCCTTGACCAGGGTGGTCTTGCCGGTGCCGCTGGCGCCGCTGACCACGAACAGGGCGCCGCGGTCGGGGGGTTGCCAGGAGCGGAGGATGAGGCTCATCGCCACCTCGTGCGTCGTCGGGGTGCGCCGCGCCGACGGGAGCGCGTGCTAACCGGTCGGCGCGTCGCCGCGGCGGTTGTCACCGGCTCGTCCCACGACGCAGATCGACCGGAGTGAACAGGCGGCGCAGACCGCGGCCGGCGGCGGGCGATCCCCGTGCCGGCGCACGGTGCAGGCCCCGCTGATCCCCAGGTGGGCCAGGGCCAGGTCGAACCGCAGTGGGTCCCGCGGTTCGACGCGCCGGAGGTTGTCGGTGATCTCCAGGGCGGTCCGCCAGGAACCGTCGGTCCGGCGGGTGAGGCCGAGGAGGAGCGCGAGGCGGTGTACGTGGGTGTCCAGGGGGATCACCAGGCGGGCCGGGTCCACCGGCCACAGCCCGAGGTCGATTCCATCGGCGCGGTCGGGATCGCCAGGCGGGCGTACCAGCCACCGCAGCAGCATGCACCACCGCTTGCAGGCCGAGCCCGCCGAGGGCCGGGGCAGCAGGTACCGGACTCCCCGGGGAAGCGCCGAACCGTGTTCGGCGGGGTGGCCGAGGTCGACCGAGGCCCTCCGGGCACACTGGTGGAGCACGTCGACGAACCGGTCCAGGGTCGCTTCCACCGTGGGCTGTCGGGGGGCGTCGAGGGAGAGGAACAGGTGCCCGAGGGAACCGTGGCGGCGCAGGGCCTCGCCGATGGCGGCGATGAACACCGCGAGGTCGGCGCCGCGCAGCCAGCGGTAGCGCAGCGGAGCCAGTCGCTCCCCATCGGCCGGCGACAGGTGCAGGGCCCAGCGCCGGGGGCCGCCGGCGGCGGCGGCGTGGGCGAAGAGCTGCTCCAGGACGGGCCAGAACGCCGCCACCCGCCCGAAGGCGAGGCTGGCGGCGATCACCGCGGCCACCTCGCGGTCGCCGTCGTCGCGCCAGGTGTGGACGAAGTGCAGCGGGTCACCGGCCAGCAACCGCTGCCCGTCCTGGGCATCGACCAGGGCGTCGAGGGCCCGTCGCAGGGCCGGCACCCGGCGAGGAGCCAGCCGCGTGGCCGGGCGGCGGCGGGAGGGGCTCGCGCGGCGGGGGCTCACTCGACGTTGGCCGCCTGCTCCCGCATGCGCTCCAGCACGCTCTTCAGCTCGACGACCCGCGCGGCGATGGGGTGCTCGGTGGTCTTGCTGCCGATGGTGTTGACCTCGCGGTTCAGCTCCTGGAGCAGGAAGTCCAGCTTGCGCCCGATCGGTTCGTCGGTGCGGGCCAGGGTCTCCTCGAACTGGTCGCAGTGGCTGGAGATCCGGGCCAGTTCCTCGCGGATGTCGGCCTTGTCGGCCAGGATGGCGGCCTCCTGGGCCAGCCGGACCGGATCCACCGAGCGGTCACCCAGCAGCCGGGACAGGCGGGCGTCGAGGCGGGCCTTGAGCCGCTCGGCCACGCCGTCGGCGGCGGCGTCGACCTCGTCGCGGAGCCGCCGCAGGTCGGCGAGGTGGCGACGCAGGTCGCTCTCCAGGGCCATGCCCTCGGACTGTCGCATGGCCACGAGCTGGCCCACCGCGGCCTCCAGCGCCGTGCCGACCACCTCCCACTCGGCGAGGGCGTCGGTGTCGGCATCTTCGAGGCTCAGCACACCGGGCTGCTCCAGCACCAGCGACAGGGGGATCTCGGTGGCGTCCCGCTGCAGGTGCTTGGCGATCTCGACCATGGCGCGGAGGTAGCGCTCGGCCAGCGCCGGGTCGGGCCGGACCCGCTGCCCGCTCTCCCCGGCCTGCCGCCGGACGTACACCTCGACCCGGCCCCGGGCGATGTACTGCCGGATCACGTCGTGGATTCGGGGTTCGAGGAGCATGTACTCCCGCGGCACCCGGAGCTGGATGTCCCGGAAGCGGTTGTTGACGCTCTTCATCTCCACGACGACGGAGACTTCGCTGTTGCTGGCCTCGCCGCGGCCGAACCCGGTCATGCTGATCATGGGGCCGGCTTAACGCGGCCGCCCGTCACCGGCGCGGCGCGGCTCTGCAACCCGCGCGTCGGACCCCGAGACCGCCGGAGCCTGCGCCGGCCGGGCCGGTCAGTACCCGGTGACGGTCCGGGTGGCGTAGGTGATCGTGGCGAAGGTCGTGTAGCTGTTCTCGCCGGTGACCGTCTTGGTGTCGGAGTACAGCAGGGTGCCGTCGATGTAGATGTTGACCGTGACGTCGTTGGCCGCGCTGTAGGTGCTGCCGGGGTAGTCGTTGACGAACACGGTGTAGTCGCCGGTCGACTCGGGGGCGTCGATGTTGATGTTCTCGGGACCGACGCCGGGGATGTCGTCGAGGTCGAGGAAGGGGTTGTCGGCGGTGCCGGCCGCACCCCACTCCAGCCCGTCCCGGCCGTCACAGTTGGCGTAGTAGCAGTCCCAGTTGGTCTCCTTCTGGCTCAGCGACTTGCCGGGAGCCATCATGTGGAGGTCCATGTCGTCGCCGGAGTGCTGCCAGTACATCTCCACCCAGAGGTCCTCCTCGGGGATGGCCTCGAGGTCGATGGTGCAGGGGTTGCTCTCGATGCCGGCCTCGTTGGTGACAACGAGCTGGCCGGTGTAGGTCCCGCCGAGCAGGGGAACGAACCCGCCCCGCACCGGGCCCGTGCCCTCAATGGTCATCGTCGAGCCCGTCGGCTGGGCGATGAGGGTCCACTCGTAGCGGGTCAGCGGGATCCCGTCGGGGTCGTAGGAGGCGCTGCCGTCCCAGGTGGCCGACTCGGTGGGGGGACGGACGGGGTTGGGGTAGACGTCGCACACCGCGATGGGTCGGCCGGGCTCCTCGTCCGGCGGCTCGCTGGTGTCCCCGTCGGGCGGGGTCCCGGTGTCGTGCGTCTCGTCCGTCGGCGCCGCGGTGTCGTCGGCGGGAGAGTCGGAGACGTCGGGGCTGACCTTGTAGTCGGGGGAGCAGGCGGTCGCCGTGACGGCGAGGAGGGGGAGAAGGATCGAGCGCATGTCTGGTTCCTCGGGGAGACGATTCGGGCCGGGCCCACCCGGTTCGTTCCGCGTCGGTATGAATGCCTGAATCGTCGTTCACTCTCAAGTGAACATCGGGAAACAGCCACTGACAAGTCGTTGCCGGTCACCGTTGTGTCGCAGGGGGGGCGCCCTGCCACAGCCGCAGGAGCCCCGACGCCTGGGCGGTGGCGGTGAACCCCCGTTCCTGCAGCCGAGCCGGCCCTCGGGCACCCCGCCGGGCGCGCTCGGCGGGATCGTCGTGGATGGTCCGCAGTAGGGCGATCCAGGCGTCGAGGTCATCGGGGGGCGCCAGCCACCCGACCCGGTCGTCGACCAGCTCGGGGATGCCCGAGACCGGGGTGGAGGCCACCGCGCGGCCGGCGGCCAGTCCCTCCATCAGCGCCACCGGGATCCCGTCCATGTCGCCGTCGGGCGCCCGGCGGCAGGGGAGGACGACGCAGTTGGCCTCGGCCATGGCCGCCGCGACCTCGGACGGGGGGCGGAGGCCCAGGCAGCGGATGTCGGGCCGGCCGGGGTCGGGCAGGTCGCTGATGATGGTCAGCCGGGCCCCGGGCCGGTCCAGGTGCCGCCAGGCCCGGACCAGCAGGTCGAGCCCCTTCTTGGGAACCGCGCGGCCCACCGCCAGGGCGCGCAGCGGTCCGCCCGGCGGGGGAGGCAGCGCCGCCCAGGTCGACAGCTCCGGCCCGCAGCGGACCACGGCGGCGGTCACGCCGCGCTCGGCGAGCAGCCGGCGGTGATGGTCGGCGACGGTGACCACCCGGTCGGCCTGGGCCAGCACCTCGGGCAGGGCGGGGCGCGGCTTGAACAGGTCGACGGCGTGGACGGTCACCGAGTAGGGCAGGTCGGTGTCGAGCTGCAGGGCTCGGGCGTACTCGGCGGCGCCTCCGGCGAAGTGGACGTGGACCCGGTCGAACCCGGCGGCATGGCGGCGGAGCCGGGCGAGGCGGGCGGCGGCCCGGGGCCCGCGGTGGGCGACCAGCCAGCGCTCGCCGGCGGTGCGCGGGGCTCGCGGCCACAAGCCCGGCCGGCGGGGGATCCACCACGCGGGGACGGCAGGCCGCTCGGTCTGCAGGCGGCCGTCCCGTCGGCGGCCGAGGGCGGCGATGGCCACCTCGACCCCCAGGCCGGCCAGGGCGGCGATCTCCCGGTAGACGAAGGTCTCGGTGAGCGTCGGGTAGTAGCGCAGCAGGTAGAGCACCTTCACGGGGCGGCCTCGATGCGTTCCGCGACCGCCAGCTCCTCGACGGCCCGCTGGCGCCAGGTGCGGACCACCGGGGCGCGGGACCCCTCGGCCAGGGCGGCGTCCACGGCCCGGGCCAGGCTGGCCGGGTCGCCGGGTCGGTACCGGTGCAGCGTCGCGCCGGTCAGGTCGGCGATCTCGGCGATCGTCGGGAGATCGGGCGCGACGATGGGCACGCTGGTGGCGAGGTAGTCCCACAGCTTGAGGGGAGAGGTCAGCCGGCGGCCGAACAGGTTGTCGGCCAGCGGCAGGAGCAGCACCCGGCTGCGGGCCAGCAGGTCGGG
>RFKJ01000183.1 GCA_003694325.1 Deltaproteobacteria bacterium | reverse complement strand
CTGCCACTGCTCGGACTGCTGGTGGTCCGGCGCCGGCGGGAGAAGCGGGCATGATGGGGCCGGCGTGGGTGCTGGTTTCGCTGGTCGCTCGGCCGGCGATGGCATGTACCTGTATCGACGGTAGCAGCTTCCTGCTGCACCCGGTTTCCCTGGACGAGGCGCACCGCAATACGCGGGTGGTCTACCTGTCGACCGACCTGGGACGGTTCTCGGTGGAAGATCCGGTGGTGACCATCGACGGCGTGGAGACAACTGCCTTTGACATCGATCAGCAGTGGACCGAGAATCAGGAACTCACCGTGGTGACGTTTGACGAACTGCTGCCGCCATTCGCCGAGGTGGTGCTCTACGCCCCGGCGGACACCGAGCAGCTCCGGTTCACGACGTCGGATGTGGTTGACGATGTCGCGCCTACCTGGAACGGTGGGGTCGCAGAAGTCAGTTCGCTCAACCAGGGGATCGCAGCGGATTGCTTCGACGGGCCGGGGTTTCGCTACGTGTTCAAGAATTTCGAAGACGACCGGACCCCCGCTGATGACCTGATCGTGGAGATGGTGTCGAAGTACGGAGAGAAGATCTGGGGTGCTTATGGTGCCGTCGGCATGGGGCTCGGCACCTGCATCAGCAACGTGCCGAGCCTGGCGGACCATCCCCACCAGCCCTTCGAGGTCACCTTCTACGACGAGGCCGGCAATGCGTCGGAGACCCACACGGTGTCGGCCTGTGGCTGCACCGCGGGCGGAAGCGGCGGCACCCTGGCCCTGCCGGCCCTCCCCCTGCTGGGCCTGCTCGTGGCCCCGCGCCGACGGCAGATGCGGAGGTGATGGTGATGCGGTGGGGGGGCGCCGCCCCACCACCGCTTCCGCCCCCCGCCTCAGAGCGCCCCGACCAGCGGCGCGTCGTCGGCGCCGATCTCCACGGTCAGCTCGGCGTGGCCCATGCCGCCGCGGCGGTCGCGGATCACCGCGATGAGGCGCCAGGACTCGACGCTGCCGTCGCCGACGTAGACCTCTTCGGCGCTGAGGGGGGCGGTCCAGGTCACCGGCAGGTTGGGGTACAGCGAGTAGGGCTGGTCGAAGCGGCCGGCTTCGACGTACCAGGTGACGAACGGCTCCTCGGTGCGTTCCTCGTCGACCCCCTCCGATGTCCGGTAGGTGTAGGTCTCCAGCGCATCGTCGGCCAGGATCGGCTCGATCTCGAGCGGCTGTCCCCAGTTCACGCCGACCGTGCCCCCGGGGGCGAAGACCTTGCCGTCAACGCGGAAGGCCACGATGTCGGGGTTGTGGTTGGGGGTCAGCGCTTCGCTGATCGGCAGGCGCTTGTAGGCGATCTCGAAGTCGCCCTCATCCTGCGCGCCGGTGGGCATCGCCGTGAGGTTGACCACGGCGCTGACCCCCTCCAGTCGCTCGGTGTCCGACAGGCCGTCGAGGGCGTCCTCGGGCGCGACCCAGGTGGGGGCGAACCACGGCTCGACCCCGATGAGGCCGGCGTCGAGGAGCTGCTGGAGCAGCCCGGCCTGCTCCTCGGGGGTCAGCGATTCGGGGTCCACGCCGGACAGGCTGTCCAAGGCGCTCGCGTCCAGCTCGCAGCCGAACTCCGTGGCCTGGTCGGGCAGGCAGGCGAACCAGGCGGTCAGCTCGAGCTGCTGGTCGGGCGGGAGGTAGGTGAGGCTCTCGAAGCGCACCTCCTCGCCAGGACGGGGTTCGGCGGGCTCCGCCTGGACGGCGAGCACCCGCAGCCGGTCGAGCTGCCAGGACTGGCTGAGGCTGGAGCCGCCGCAGCCGGCCCCTGCCGTCCCGACGCCGAGGGCGGCGGCGGCCACGGGGACGGCGCGGAGGCGCGGCAGGGGCGAGCAGGTGGGCATCAGAACTCGAACTCGGCTTCGAAGCCGGGAGAGGGGATGAAGGGCAGGCCCCGGATGTAGGTCGATTCGGTGTAGTCGTAGTTGTACTGGACGAACTCGGGGTTCTCGCCACGGACGACGTTGAGCAGGTCCAGGAACAGGTCGAGCTTCCAGGTCTTGAAGGTGAACCGCTTGTCGGCGCGCAGGTCCACCGCGAAGAAGGCCGGCATGCGGGCGCTGTTGTACGCGCCCGTCGAGTACCCGTAGTACAGGTCCTGGTCGATGTCGTAGACCCCGCCGGAGTAGGGGGTGTAGGGGTTGCCGGTGACGTACTGCACCTTGCCGCTGACCTCGAACCCCTTGGGCAGCGTGTAGCCCCCGACGGCCACCAGGATGTGGGTCTGGTCGAAGTCGAAGGCGTACCACCCCTGGTCGCGGTCGAAGGGACCGAACATCCCGACCGGTTCGGCCCCCATTCGCTCGGGGTGGTCGTTGCGCACGGAGCGCGACAGGGTGTAGCTCACCCACCCGAACAGCGGGCCGACCGGGGCCTGGCGCAGGATGGTCTCGACGCCGTAGGCCCGCCCGATCCCCTCGTTGATGAAGAACTGGTCGGCGAGGGAGCTGGCATCGGGATTGTCGACGATCTGGTGATCGAGCCACTTGTAGAACAGCGACACGTCGACGTCGAGGCCCGGCAGCAGCTCCTGTTCCCAGCCCAGCTCGCTGGCCAGCGCCCGCTCGAACCCGAGCTGCACGTTGCCGTCGGGGCGCCAGCTCTCGAACGGCTGGGGCGGCTGGTGGTACAGGCCGGCGCCGGCCTTGAGGCTGCCGCCGGGCAGGACGCGGGCGCGCGCCGAGATGCGCGGTTCCGGGGTGAAGATGGCGAGCTGGTCGACGATGTTGACGAAGTCGGTGCGGACGCCGGGGGTGATCACCAGGCGGTCGCGGTCCGCCAGGGGACGCCAGCTCAGCTCAAGGTAGGCGTCCGGCCCCCAGCCGGTCCCCGATCCCTCCTGGACGAAGGGCTCGCGCTCGGCGAGGGGGTCGTAGTCGGTCAGGGTCGTCGGATCGAAGGGGAACTCGGTGCGGAACCGGTACCAGCCGCCGATGAAGTCGAGGCCGGCGGTGGCCTTGAGGGCGTCGGTCGGCCGGTAGACCAGCTCGCCGCGGACCTCCCACAGCCACTGGCTCTGCTGGAGCTTGAACTCCTGGCCGAGGTTCAGCTCGGCGCCGTCGCGACCGAAGCTGGGGACCAGCCGCAGGTCGAGGTCGTCGGATAGCGGGTGTTCCCAGGTCAGCATCGCCCGGTGGGTGTCGTACTTCGTGGCCAGGTCGCCCTGGGTGTCCGGGTCGGTGCCCTGGGCGAAGTCGGCGGGGGTGCTGATGCGCAGCACGTCCTGGAAGCCGAAGACGAAGGCGCTGAGGTGACCGCGAGGCAGGCGCAGGGCTTGCAACTTGACCTGGTAGTCGTACCACCGCGGCTTGATGGTGAACCCGGAGTCGCCGGTGATGAGCGGGATGACCGCGTCGATGTAGGAGCGACGGGCGGCGACGCCGATGCCGATGGCCCCCGGGTCCAGCTCGGCTTCTACGGTGGTGCCGCCGGCGACCGGGCTGCGGGCGGCTCCCTCGGCCTCGTCTGCGGTGGAGGGAGGGGACGGGGCGTCAGCGGGCGCGGGGGCCACCGGTCGGCGCCGGCCGAACGTTCCGACGAACAACCCCCCGCTGTCCAGCAGGTCGGTGTTCCAGACGAGCCTGTTGCGGTCGGGCCAGCTCCGGCTGGTCTTGACGTCGAGCACGCCGCCCATGGACCGGCCGTACTCGACGCCGTAGCCGCCGGGGAGGTAGTCGATGTTGTCGACGAGGTCGGCGTTGATGACCGAGACGTAGCCGCCGAGGTGGTAGATGAAGGGGATGCGGATGCCGTCGACGTAGACGGCGCTGTCCTCGGGGTTGGCCCCGCGGATCACCAGCAGCCCGGTGCCCATGGGAGACCGGGCCGCCCCCGGCAGGTTCTGGACGACCCGCACGGGGTCCCCGAACGTGCCGGGGATCCGCTTGATCTCCTCGGTGGAGATCGTGCGCTTCGTCACCTGCTCGGTCGGCAGCCGGTAGTAGCCCACCAGCTCGTCCTCGCGGAACCGCTCGTTCTTCAGCCACAGCTTGACCTCGACCACCGGCGCGACGCCGGCGGGGCCCACCTCCACCGTCTCCTCGGCCCGCGAGAAGCCGGGCCAGGTCGCGGTGAGGGTGACCGGGCCGGGGGCCAGGCTGCCGATGGAGAACCAGCCGTCGGCGTCGGCGAACACGGTCAGCGACACCCCGGTGGAGTCGGTGGCGACCACCGGGAAGCCCTCCAGCGGGCGACGGGAGCCCATCTCCAGGAGGCGCCCCCGGACCTGCGGCGGGCCGGCGGTCGG
>RFKJ01000018.1 GCA_003694325.1 Deltaproteobacteria bacterium | reverse complement strand
GGGCCGGGGCGGTGGACCCGGGCGGTGCAGGACCATGGCGCGCATGGCGAGAGTGTAGCCGGGGAGCGGTCCCCGGTGGGGTCGCCGGCCGGTCCCTGCTGGCGGAGGCCGCCGGTCGTGGGTAGGTGCGCGCTCCCCCCCGGAGGACTCGTGCCGCTGACCGTCGCGACCCACAACGGCAGCTTCCACGCTGACGATGTCCTGGCCTTCGCCCTGGTCCGGGCCTTCCTGGATCCGGACGCGACGGTGGTGCGGACGCGGGATCCGGTGGTGCTGGCGCAGGCCGACGTGGTGGTCGATGTGGGCGGGGAGTTCGATCCCGGTCGGCGACGCTTCGACCACCACCAGGCCAGCTACGAGGGACCTCGCAGCTCGGCGGGGATGGTGCTCGACTGGCTGCAGGCCGAGGGCCGACTGGACGAGGACCTGGCCGTCCTGCTGCGGGAGCGCATCGTGGACTACGTCGATGACGTCGACAACGGGCGGGTGGAGCCGCTGCCCCACGTGCCCTGCTTCGCCAACATCGTCGCCGGGTACACCCGCGGCGCCCGGACCCTCGCCGACTTCGACGCCCGCTTCCTCGACGCCGCCGCCATGGCCGGCGCGGTGGTGGCCGGCCTGGTCGCCGAGCACGAGGAGTGTCGGCAGGCCCGGGACATCGTGGTGGGCGCCATGGCGGCCGCCGCGGAGGCGGGCTCCAACGTCCTGGAGCTGCCCCGCTACCTCCGCTGGAAGCCCATCTACTTCGACAACGGCGGTGCGGCGCACGGCACCGAGTTCGTCATCATGCCCGGCCTGGATGGGAGCTGGCGGGTGGTCTGCATCCCCCCGGCCGAGGGCAGCTTCGACCAGAAGCGTCCCCTGCCCGCCGGCTGGGCGGGCCTCGTCGACGAGGCGCTGGAAGCCGCCTGCGGTGTCCCCGGGGCCCGGTTCTGTCACAAGAACCGGTTCATCGCAGTGTTCGACAGCCGGGCGCACCTGCTGGAGGCGCTGGGGCGGGCCGGCCTGCTGCGTGGGGCCTGAGAGGGGAAGCGAGGGTCCGCGGCGTGCAACACCTTGGGGCACTCGTCGGCTCCAGGAGCTGCAGCGCCGCGCTCGCCGTCGTCCGGTGGTGGAGACGGTGGTCCCCGCGGGGGACGCGCGCCGGCGAATCCCGGCGGTGGTCGCGGCATCCGCGGCGCCAGGACGGACCCCATGAGCTTCCTCACCATCCTCGCATTCTCTCTGGCCGCCGTGCTGGCGGGCTTCATCGCTCTGCAGCTCTTCATGGTCCGCCGCATGCGCCGCCTGCGGGGACAGCAGGCTCCTCGCCTCGACGGCGCTGCCGGTCGGCGGGTGGCCGACGGCCGGATGGCCCTGTTCTACTTCTACAGCCCGCAGTGCGGAGCCTGCCGGTCCATGACCCCGGTGGTCCGGGAGCTGGCCGAGCGGGTGCCCGGGGTGTTCCTCGTCGACGTCAGCCAGGACCTCGAGACGGCGCGGCGCTTCAAGGTGATGGCCACGCCGACGACGATCCTGGTTCGGGACGGCAAGGTCGCCGAGGTGCTGGTCGGCGCCCGGTCGGCCGACACGCTGCGGGGGCTGGTGGGCGGGTAGGCGGGCGCGCCGGCCGGGTCAGTCCTCGCGGTTGGCCAGCCAGGCGGCGAACAGGATGACCGGGACGGGCAGCCAGTAGAGCTGCAGCAGCGGGTGCGAGTACGGCCACCACTGCTTGTACCGGGCCATCAGGCCGAGCTCCAGCGGGTGGGCGGCGCCGTCGGTGATGGTGACGGTCGCCATGGACGAGGCGAACTCGTCCATGAGCCGGGTGTCGGTGGGGGGGGCTGCGGCCTGGCAGTGCAGGTTCACGTCGCTGTAGGCGGTGTAGAAGGTCGAGACGACGACCTCCTCCTCCTCGCCCGATGCGGCGACCCGCTTGCCCTCGGTCCGCCACAGGTAGGCCGGCCGGTCGGCGAGCTGGATGGTCCGCAGGTCGCCGGGGACGGTCGGATCCACGACCAGGGTGCGGGTGTCGAGCAGGTCGGCGGGGCGGCCGCGGATGGGCTTGCCGCCGTCGATCCGGTAGGTCCCGCCCTTGAGGATGAGCGAGGCCGCCAGCCGGTAGTTGTCGGCGAGCCGGGGAGCCTTGGCCGGATCGACGATCTCCAGCGTGTCGGCGCTGTAGGCGGCGCATCCGAAGCCGTGGTGGCCGCCGACGCTGCTGGGGTCGAAGTACCACTGGTAGCTGAGCGCCCCCCCGTAGCCGGAGTTTCCCCCGACCGGCTCGCCGCGCAGGGCGGTGCGCTCGCGCTCGGTGAGGGCCCGGAAGCCGTCGGGAAGGTCCAGCTCGTAGCCGGCCGGGTCGACGACGTGGCCGGTCGGCATGTCCTCCTCGGCCACCGGGGCGTTGATGAACCGGATCATCCCGGCCAGTTCCTGTTCGGCGGCGACGAGCCGCTCCGGGTCGGTCACCCCCACGACCACGGTGGCGTTGAGCCCGGCCCGCACCGGGTACAGCGAGATCGCCATCAGCCCGCCGACGTCTTCGCGCTCCGGCAGCTCGACCTCGGCGGTGACCCGCAGGTAGCGGCCCAGGATGGGGTGCTCGATGAGCTCGGGGTCGCCCCAGGTGATCGCGCCCAGCTCGGGGCCGGCGTAGACGTCGTCGATGAACTGCCGGGCGAGGACGGGACCGAGGATCCCGACGTCGTCGTCGTCGAACCGCGGCTGGTACTCGCGCTGGACCTCCTCGAACATCGCCACGATCTGTTCGCCGGCCGGCTGGAGCGCCAGGCTGCTCTCGGTGACCAGCGCCCACGGGGGCGGCTGCCAGACGCGGGACGGGTCGTCGAGGGGCACCCGCACGACGATGTCGAGGTCGGGCAGGGCATAGTCGACGACCGCCGGCTCCTCCGCGGCCGCGGGCTGGGCGAGGACCGGGGCGGTGGAGACGAGGGCGGCGGTCAGGGCCAGCAGGATCATGGAGACTCCACGGGGTGCCGATGGCGGACGTTCGCTGCGGTGTACCGGGTTGGGGGGCAGGGGTCCACCCCCCGGCGGGGACATCGGCGACGGGTCACGGCGCCTCCGGATGGCGGATCCGGCGGAGGCTCAGCCCCTCCCGCCACATGGCCGTCAGCCCGACGCCGAGCACGGGCAGGAAGCTGATGGCCCAGAAGACGATGGCGAAACCCTTGGCCGGGGTGGCCGACTGGCCCCACAACAGCAGGGTCTTCTCGATGGCGACGTGGAACACCCCCACGAACCCCGGGGCCTGGGGAAGCGCGACCGTCAGCGCGATGGCGACGCCGGTGAAGCAGGCGGCGCCGAACGGCAGGTCCATGTCGAAGGCCTGGAACAGCAGGAAGATGGCGACGGCCCCGTTGACCCACATCGCCACGCTGAGCAGGCCGGCCTGCAGCAGCCCCCGCGGGTCCCGCGAGTTGCCGAGCCCGGCGACGAACCCGTCGAACAGGCCGAGCAGGCGCGCCCGCAGCGGGGCCGGTGCCAGGGTGACGATGCGGGCGAAGGTCGCGCGGGCCACGGAACGCCGGGTGGCCAGGGCGAAGAAGATGGCCATGGCGATGGTGGCGGCGGCCCCGAACAGGCCCCCGTAGAGCTTGAGGTTGACGACGAGCTGGCGCTCGCTCTCGGGGAGCGCGGCATCCCCCCCCGGCAGCACCAGCACCATCAGGACCAGCACGAAGACCATGCCGAGGAGATCGTAGACCCGTTCCATGACCGCCGTGGCGACCACCGCGCTGAACCGGTGCCCGGTGCGCCGGGCGGCGACGAGCGGCTTGGCGACCTCGCCGGCGCGCAGCGGCAGCAGGATGTTGGCGGCAGCCCCGATGACCTGGGCGGCGAACAGGTCCCCGACCCGGGTCGGGGTTCCGAGGGGCCGGAGCAGCACCTGCCAGCGCAGGGCGCGGATGGCGAACTCGCCCAGGAGGATGACGGCGGAGACGGCGACCCAGGGGAGGCGGATCCGGGAGAGGGTCGCGAACAGGGCGGGCCAGTCGACGCCCCACAGAAACCAGGTCAACGCAGCACCGCTGACCAGCAGGCCGACGACCATGCCGGCGATGCCGGTGCGGTGGTCGTCGGCGGGCCCGGCGGGGGCGTTCGGCGGGGCGGGGG
>RFKJ01000182.1 GCA_003694325.1 Deltaproteobacteria bacterium | reverse complement strand
CGGTCGTACCGTGCTGGCGGCGCGCATCGCCGCGGGGCTGATGCGCCGCCTGCGCGCCGAGCCCGACGACGACCGGCCGGTCTCCGGGTAGGCCGCGGCGGTCCCGGAACCACGGCGGCCCCGGAACCACGGCGGCCCCGACAGTCGCGCCGGGCGGACAGGCCGTCGCGCGTACGGGCCGGGGGACCCGTGGGCGGATACCACTGCCGGCCGTGCCGTCGAGTGCCCCGCACCGGGCCACGCCGGTCGGGCTGCCTGTTCCCTGCTGCCCTGGAAGGACCCATGCTTCGACCCATCGCCGATGTCGCCGCGGATCTCGGGATCTCCCCCGACCACCTGCTGCCCGTGGGGCGCCACAAGGCCAAGATCGATCTCGCCGCCCTCTCCGACGACACCGATCGGGCCGGGCGGCTGGTGCTGGTCAGCGCCATCACCCCGACGCCGGCCGGCGAGGGCAAGACCACGACCTCCATCGGGCTGGCCCAGGGTCTGCGGGCGGCGGGTGAGCGGGTGTGCGTCGCCCTGCGCGAGCCCAGCCTCGGCCCGTGCTTCGGCGTCAAGGGTGGGGGCACCGGCGGCGGGCGGTCGACCATCGAGCCGTCCACCGACATCAACCTGCACTTCACCGGCGACTTCCACGCCATCACCGCGGCCCACAACCTGCTGGCGGCGGCCATCGACAACCACGTGCACCACGGCAACGAGCTGGGCATCGACCTCCGGCGGGTCACCTGGCCCCGGGTGCTCGACGTCAACGATCGCTCCCTGCGGCGCTGCGTCACCGGCCTGGGGGGGCCCTCCGACGGCGTCCCCCGGCAGACCGGCTTCGACATCACCGCGGCCAGCGAGATCATGGCCATGCTCTGCCTCGCCGAGGGGCCCGACGACCTCCGGGCGCGCATCGATCGGACGCTCATCGCCTTCACCGGGAAGCGCCGGCCGGTCTTTGCCGGCCAGCTCGGCATCACCGGCGCGCTGATGGCGCTGCTCAAGGACGCCATGCTGCCCAACCTCGTCCAGACCGCCGACGGGACGCCGGCCGTCGTCCACGGGGGGCCCTTCGCCAACATCGCCCACGGCTGCAACAGCATCATCGCCACCCGGATGGCCATGCGTCACGCCGACTGGACCATCACCGAGGCCGGCTTCGGGTTCGACCTGGGCGCAGAGAAGTTCTTCGACATCAAGTGTGTCCAGGCCGGGTTGAACCCCTGCGCCGTCGTGCTGGTCGCGACCGTGCGGGCCCTCAAGATGCACGGGGGGGTCGCGCTGGCCGACCTCCGGCAGGCCGATCCCGACGCCGTGCGGCGAGGGCTGGCCAACCTCGACAAGCACGTGGAGAACATCCGGATCTTCGGCGTCCAGCCGCTGGTGGCCCTCAACCGCTTCGACGCCGACGACGACGCCGAGGTGGCCGTGGTCGCCGACCACTGCGCCGCCATGGGCGTGCCCTTCGCCGAGAGTCGCCACTTCGCCGAGGGCGCCGCCGGAGCCGCCGAGCTGGCCGGACTGCTGCGGGAGGTCGCCCGTTGCCCCGATGGACCGGTGCGGCCCCTCTACCAGCCCGAAGACTCCGTCGCCGACAAGATCCGCGCGGTGGCCACCCGGATCTACGGCGCCGAGAGCGTGGATTTCACCAAGGACGCCGAGCGTGCCCTTCAGCGCATCTCCCGGCTCGGCTATGCCCACCTGCCGGTCTGCATCGCCAAGACCCAGAACAGCCTGTCCGACAACCCCCGCCTGCGGGGGCGTCCCCGGGGCTTCGAGATCACCGTGCGGGACGTGGTGATCAACTCGGGGGCGGGCTTCCTGGTGGTCCTGACCGGGGACATCCTCCGGATGCCCGGCCTGCCCCGCTCGCCCCAGGCCGAGCGGATCGACCTGGTGGACGGCGAGATCGTCGGCGTCGGCTGAGCGCCGCCCCCGGCGGTGCGGCGACGGCCGGGCGCCCGGGCGGCGGGCCGGCCATTCGGGGGGCATCCCCCGAAGGTGGACGGCGATTCGTCGTCAGCGGGCCACCGAGAAGGCGTCCTTCTCGGTGATGTCGGTGGTGCCGACCTTCCAGGTGGTCACGTCCATGGCGGTGGGGGAGACCTCGATGGTCGAGAAGCCCACCCACTTGCCGACCCGGGTCCGGTCGGTGGTCAGGTCGGGGGAGACCACGAGATCGCGCAGGGCCCCCTCGGGGTCGTCGGCCCCGATGACCTTGTCGAACAGGCCGTTGTTGCCGGCCGAGGGCAGCACCACGTAGGCGACGCCGTCGGTCCGCCGGGTGCCGTAGCTGCCGGACATCGCGGTCCGCTCCTCGTAGACCAGGGGCACGAAGCGCTGGTAGATGTGCTCGTGCCCCATGAGCACCAGCGAGGCGGCGGTCTCGAACCCCTCGGTGACCTCGCGGAACAGGTACTGTTCTGAGGCGAACCGAACGCCGACGTCGTAGGCCGGGCGGTGGAAGGCCACGATGGTGTGGGCGGCGTCGGTGTCGGCCGCGAGCTTGTCCTGGAGCCACTCGTACTGGCTGCCCCCGACCGCCAGCTCGTCGGGGACCTCGGTGTTCAGGAGCAGCACCCGCAGCGGACCGTAGCGGATGGCGCCGACCTCGGGGCTCGGCCCGTCGCCCTGCGGGTCGAAGTACCGGACGAAGCTGGTGGTGTCGGGGTCCGATTCGCGGTTGGGGGTGTCGTGGTTGCCCACCGCGGCGACCAGGGGCACCGAGGCGAACAGCTCCCGGGCGTGGGCGAAGAAGAGCCACCAGTGGCCGGGGTAGTCGTCGGCGGCGAGGTCGCCGGGGAGGATCATCAGGTCGGCGTCCGGCGCCACGTCGAGCATGGCCGCGGCGACCTCGTCCCACCGCTGGGAGGAGGCGCCGTCATCCTGCATGTCGGCGGCGGCCAGGACGGTCATGGACCGGGCGGTCCGGGCGACCCGGTGGGTCACCCACGACTCCGAGGTGGCGCCGGTGGCGTCGGTGATGGTGTAGGTCAGGTCGGTGCCGGCGGGGACGTCGCCCAGGCGGACATGGTGGACGGTGTCGCTGCCGTCGCTGGTCACCGAGGTGCTGCCGCCATCCCAGCTCACGTCCACCCGGGCCGGACCCTGGGCGGTCGTCTCGAAGTGGACCACCAGGCCGCCAGCGGGGTCGACGGTCAGCCAGGGACCCATGGCCGGCACCGACAGGCCCCACAGGTGCTCGGGGGTATCGCCGGGGTCCAGGTCGTCGTCGGCCTGGGTGAAGCGGATGGTCTCCACGCCGTCGGGAATGGTGATCTCGGCGCTGCCGTCCTCGTCGAGGGTGACCTCCTGCCAGTACATCGTCTCGCCGAGGCGGGTGGCGCCGGACTCGGGCGTGTCGGCGCCCTGGTCGGTCCACCCGTCGAAGCCGACGCGCAGGGTCAGGCCGGCGGCGCTGCCGCTGTCGGGGCGGAACCAGACCCGCGCCGTGTCGCCGGGGCCGGCATCGACGGGGTCGAGGACGACGTTGTGGTGGTAGGGGGCCACCGTCGTGCGGACGACCGCCAGGCCGGAGGACCGGCAGGACCACTCCTGCCCGGCTTCCAGGTAGTGGGCCGGGATGGTGTCGCCGGGGTTGATGGTGTCCCGGGTCTCGCCCGTCCAGGCCACGCCGTCGAGGGTCCAGACGATCGTGCTGTCGGCGGGCGCCTCGCACACCAGGTCCTGTAGCTCGTGCGCCCGGATGGGCAGGGACAGGCCGCTGCCCGCGGTCCCCGGGCGGGTGGACTCGGCATCGGTGGCATCGGCCGGGCGGGCGGGGATCGCGGAGCCGCAGGCGGCGACCAGGCCTGCGACGAACACGAGGGTGGGTGCCATGACCTGACCTTGTCAGCAGCGGACACGTTGTGTCAAGAGGTTGTGAGGCGGGCGCGGGTGGGGCGGCGGGCGTCTATCAGGAGGGGTGTCGATCGGCACGCATTCGCGGATTGCCCTGCACGTTGGAGTCGCGCCATGATGTCCGTCCTCCTGGTCTCGATGCTGGCCTGTACCCCGACTCCGTCCTCGACCGACCCCATGGCCGGGGCCGGGGACGCCGAGCCCGACATCGTGGTGGCGGCCGACCTGGCCGCCGACGTCGGGACGGTCGTCGAGGTGACCTGGCAGGGGGTCGGCGACCTGGCCGGGGTCCCGGTGGAGGACGCCCGCCTGGTCATCGAGGACGGAGAGGGGGAGGAGTGGGAGCAGGACATCACCACGGGGCGGGCGACCGTCTGGGGCCTCGCCCCGGAGTCCGACGTCCGGCTGACCGTGCTGCTGTCCGTGGACGGCGAGGAGCTGGTCAGCCCGACGCGGACCGTCACCACCGGTCCCGTCGACAGCGACCTCCCCTCCGTGGATCTGAGCGGCGGCGACGACCGCGCCCTGGACGGCGAGCTGATGATGACCACGCTCATCGGGGCCACCAACGCGGCGGTCGTCGTCGACGGCCAGGGCCGGTACCGGTGGTGGGGCGGGCTGGGGTGGATCACCCCCTCGGCTCGGGCCCGACTGTCCCACGATGGCGAACACGTGCTGATCCTGCCGGTCAATGTCGATGGCAACGACCACACCGGCCTGCAGCGGCTCCGGCTGGACGGCACCCTCGAGGACACGGTGGTCGTGGAGGGCCAGCACCACGACTTCATCGAGATGAGCGACGGTACCCTGGCATTCATCGTCCGCTCTCCGCGCGACATTGACGGCACCGTCGTGGCGGGGGACAAGATCGTCGAGGTGGCGCCGGACGGCACGACGACGACCATCTGGGATGGCTGGGACTGGATCCCCTTCGACGGCGAGCAGCCGGCCCTGCTGGGTGAGGGCTGGCTGCACGGCAACGCCCTCGCCTTCGACGAAGCCAGCCAGACCTACACCCTGAGCATGTACGGCATCCAGGCCCTGGCCCACATCGACCGGGCCACCGGCGAGCTGCTGTGGCTGATGGGCACCGACGACAGCGACTTCGTCAACGAGCACGGCGGGACGACCATCGTCGACTACGGCCACCAGTTCGACTTCGTCGACGGGGGCCTGCTGGTCTTCGAGAACGGCGACTCCACGCGGCAGTCGTCGCGGGCCGTGGAGTACGAGTTCGACGAGGCCGACCCGGTGATGCGCCTGCGGTGGAGCTACGAGCCCGATCCCTCCCTGTACAGCTTCAGCCTCGGCGACGTCGAGCGCCTGGACAGCGGCGACACCGTGGTGGATTTCTGCGCCAACGGCGTGATGGTGCAGGTGTCGCCGGAAGGCGAGGAGGTCTGGCGGATGGAGGGACGCCTGGGCGCCGCCTTCGGCTACATGAGCTTCCTGGGGCCGGCCGGCAGCTTCTGATCCGGGCCGGGCGCCGGTTGCAACACTGCTGTGAAGGCTTGGGGCGGCCGGGAACGGCGACGGTGGCGCGCGGTAGGATTCGCGTCCTCCACCCCCGCCACCGGTGCCCCGTGGTCCTGTCCGCTCCCCTGCTGCTCTCCCTGCTCGGCGCCTGCGCACCCACGGCGGATGACTTCACCGTCACCGCCGACCTGGCCGCCGAGGTGGGCACCGTGGTCGAGGTGCGGTGGAGCAGCACGCGGAACGTCGACGCCGCCGTGCTGCGGGTCCACGACGACCTGGGGGAGACCTGGGAGCAGGACATCACCAACGGGCAAGCGACGGTGTGGGGGCTGCCGCCCGATTCGGAGGTGGACCTCCACGTCGTCTTCGATCTCGGCAACCAGGAGATCATGAGCGACACGGTGTCGGTCACCACCGACCCGGCCCCCAACTGGCTGCCCGAGCTGCTCATCGACGGCGACGTCGACCGGGCGCTGGGCGGAAGCCTGATGATGATGTCGCTCATCGGCTCCCACAATGGCGCCGCCATGGTCGACGGCGCCGGGCGCTACCGGTGGTGGGTCGAGCTGCCCGGCATCTCGGCGCCATCGCGGGCCCGACCGTCGGTGGACGGGCGCCAGGTGCTGGTCCTGCCGGTCAACGTCGATGGCTCCGACGACAGCGGCCTGCAGCGGATCAACCTCGACGGCTCGCTGGGGGAACCGGTGGTGGTCGAGGGGCAGCACCACGACTTCGTCGAGCTGGCGGACGGGACGCTGGCCTTCATCGTGCATTCCCCTCGGCGCGAGGGCGGCGTCGAGGTGCTGGGCGACAAGATCGTCGAGGTCGCCCCGGACGGGACGCAGACCACCATCTGGGACGCCTGGGACTGGATCGACTACAACGGCGAACAGCCGGCCATCAAGGGGGAGGGCTGGATCCACGGCAACGCGCTGGACTACGACGAGGAGACCGGGCAGTACACGTTGAGCATGCTCGGAATCCGGGCCATGGCCCGGATCGACCGGGCCACCGGCGAGATGCTGTGGCTGATGGGCACCGCCGACAGCGACTTCCGGCTGCCCAACGGCAGCACGACGATCATCGACCGTGGGCACCAATTCGAGTTCCTGGACGGCTCCCTGCTGGCCTTCGAGAACGGCGATTCCGACCGGGCCTCCTCCCGGGCCGTCGAGTACAGCTTCGACGAGAGCCAGCCCCGGATGGAGCTGCTGTGGTCCTATGAGCCGGTGCCCTCGCTGTACACCTTCAGCATGGGGGACGTGCACCGGCTCGTCGGCGGCGCCGCCGACGGCGACACGGTGGTGGACTTCTGCGCCAACGGGGTGATCCACCAGGTCGACGCCGACGGGGCGGTGGTCTGGAGCATGTTGTCGGACCTCGGGGCGGCCTTCGGGTACATGAGCTTCCCGGGCCCGCCGGGCAGCTTCTGAGCGAGCGGGGCACACCTGCCACGGGCGCCCGGCGGGAGCCGGGCGGGGGAACCGGCGCTACGATGGCCCCGCCCGTCCACGCGCTTTCGGCACCGAACCGGCGTCTTGGAGTCCCGATGCATCGCCTCCTCCTCCCCCTGGTGCTCCCCCTCCTGGTCTGCGCCTGCTCGGACTACGAGCTGAGCGGCAAGGTCGACGACCCGGGGGAGCCGGCGGGCTGCGACGACCCCGAGCTGGAGCCCTCGACCGTCGACGTCGAGGGCGACTGCGAGAGCGTGCCCGAAGTCGGAGAGTGGACGCCGGAGATCGAGTGGACCTCGACCGCCCCGGGGGACGCCTACACCACGCCGGTCGTCGGCCAGCTCACCGACGACGACGGGGATGGCGACATCGACGATGACGACACCCCCGACATCGTCGTGGCCAACACCGCGGGGACCATCTACGCGCTGTCGGGCGACGACGGGACGGTCCTGTGGAGCCGTGGCGGCATGGGCAGCGAACCCTCGACCGCCGCCATCGCCGACCTCGACGCCGACGGGCGGCCCGAGGTGGTCGCCACCGGAGCCACCGGCTGGGTGGCGCTGGAGGGGGAGACCGGCAGCGTGGTCTGGCAGAACAGCAGCGGGGATGGGACCCTGGTCTGCGGGGGGGTCGGGGTCTACGACCTCGACGGCGACGGGCTGCCCGAGGTGGTGCAGGGGGCCACGATCCTCAACGGCCAGACCGGAGCGCTGCGGGGCAAGGGCCGGGCCGGGCAGGGCACGGGCCACTCCAGCGGCTACGCGGCCTTCGGCGTCGCCGCCGACATCGACCAGGACGGCACCCAGGAGGTGGTCGTCGGCAACGCCCTGTACGACGCCGACGGCAACACGATCTGGTCCAACGGCATGCCCGACGGCTTCGTGGCCGTGGGCAACTTCGACGACGATCCCTACGGCGAGATCGTCGCCACCACCTACCCGGGCCTCGTCCGCCTCCAGGACGACGACGGCAGCATCCTGTGGACCGGCAGCTACACCGGGGCGACCGTGGGGCCGCCCACCGTGGCCGACTTCGACGGCGACGGCCTGCCGGAGATCGGCGTGGCCGGAAACGGCGTCTACGTCGTGATCGAAGACGACGGCACCGAGAAGTGGTCGCGGCCGATCAACGACTACAGCAGTGGGTTCACCGGCTCGGCGGTGTTCGACTTCGAGGGGGACGGCAAGGCCGAGGTGGTGTTCGCCGACGAGCAGGACGTCTGGGTCTTCGACGGGGCCACCGGCGCCGTCAAGCTCCAGGAGAGCCAGCACAGCAGCGCCACCTGCAGCGAGTACCCGTCCATCGCCGACGTCGACGGCGACGGCCACGCCGAGATCATCTTCTCGTCGAGCAGCTACACCGGCCGGGAGAAGGGGGTGACCGTCATCGGCGACCGGGATGACTCGTGGATGTCGGCGGCCGGCACCTGGAACCAGCACGCCTACCACATCACCAACGTCGCCGACGACCGGGGCACCATCCCGGCCCGTCCCGAGACCAACTGGCTGACCTACAACAATTTCCGGTCCGGGGACCTCGTGGCGGCGACCGGCGGCGTCCTCCCCGACGCCGTGCCGGTGCAGGCGGAGGTCTGTCCGGTCGAGTGCGAGGCCGGGCACCTCTACGTCAGCCTGCAGGTCGGCAACAAGGGGCTCAGCGACCTGCCGGCGGGCATCGCCGCGACCCTGTACGGCCACCTCGACGGGGACTGGCAGGCGCTGGACATCGTATACACCGACGACGTCATCGCCAGCGGCCGGACCAACGTCGGGTGGACCTGGGACCTGGACCCGGCGGAGATCGGCGACGCCATCCGGCTGGTCGTCGACGACGACTTCGGTGCGGCGGCGTTGACCGAGTGCCACGAGGACAACAACGTCTGGGAGCTGGCCAACCCCTGCCTCTGACCACCGGCCCGGGGGCGACGTCGGGGCGCGGGGGACGACATCAGCAGAGCAGGGCGATGGCGGCGTCCAGCGCCTGCCGGTCGATGCGCGCGCCGTCTTCGGGCCACAGGCGGTCGATGACGACACGCCCCGCCGTGGTGTGGGCCTCCATGCGCCCGACGAGGCGGCCCCGGTGGAGCAGGGGCACCACGTACCAGCCCCACCGCCGCTTGCTGGCCGGCTTGTAGACCTCCCACACGTACTCGAAGCCGAACACCTCGGAGACGAGTCGCCGGTCCCACAGCAGCGGGTCGAGGGGGCCCAGGATCCGCAGGCGGTCGT